>NZ_ATXH01000001.1 GCF_000421585.1 Thermodesulfatator atlanticus DSM 21156 | reverse complement strand
GGCAAAGGTGTTTTCAAATTCTTCCTGGGTGTAGCCGCATATTGCAGCGTAATCAGGTGAAATAGTTATGTCTTCCAGGTTATTCAGACCTGAAAAGATCGAAACCTTGGAAAATTTGGTAACGCCGGTGAGGAAACAGAATTTGAGATAAGGGTCGGCGTCTTTGAGCACGGAATAGAAGTTTTTTAACTCTTCACGAATCTCTGCGGCAAGCTCTGGTTTGTGGATATTGTCAAGGATGGGTTTGTCGTATTCGTCGATAAGGACAACAGCTTTTTGGTTATGTTTTTCCACTAAGACTTCTATCAGTTCCTTGAAGCGACCTTTGATAGATGGGTAGGTCAATTTTACCTGGTAGAATTTTTCGTGTTCGAGAAATATTTCCTGGAAAGTATTTTGGAGCTCGTCAACGCTTCGATGTACCCCCGCGCCAAAAGAAATATAGACTACCGGGTATTTTTGCGACCAATCCCAGTTCTCTTCCAGAAAAAGGCCCTGAAATAGCTCACGTTTTCCCAGGAAGGCCTGGCGCAGGGTGTCTAGAAAAAGGCTTTTTCCAAAACGCCTGGGCCGGGAAAGAAAAAAATACTTCCCTTCATCAACAAGCTTTTTTACAAAGGGGGTTTTGTCCACGTAGTAATAGTTTTCGGTACGGATTTCCACGAAACTCTGGATCCCCACGGGAAGCTTTTTCATTTTTTACTCCTGGAGAATTGTTACTTTTGCGCATCTGGTTGGTTTTTATTCAGAATAGCTCGTTTTTAAGTGCTTTAGCAACATTTACCTGTTGTTGGGCCCCTCGGTTTTTTAGTGTTTCGAAGATACTTGAGGTTATAAAGGTTTTAGAAGTTTTAGGGGATTCTTTTACAACTTACTGCTGTGATTGCAAGCGAACCGAAGCAATCTCAGGGGGCAAGTGGCTGAGATGGCTTGGCCCGCTGAGGCCTCGTGACGACTTTGTTTAGACATTGACATAGAAGGGCCTCTAAATTATAAACCCAAAATTACTCTGGGTGCCCTGTTACAGGGTGAAACGGGAAGTCCGGTGCAAGTCCGGCGCTGGCCCGCAACCGTAACCGGGGACGAAAGTCGCTAACCTGTTATGGCTAGTGGCTTTTTTCCACTCGCCATAATGGGTGACAGGCCACTGGGGCTTGAGGCCAGAGGGTCGAAGGCCCTGGGAAGGCGCGGCGAGTAGGATGATCCGGAAGCCGGGAGACCGGCCCAGAGTGCAGACAAACGGGGCTTCGAGGCTTCCTGCCCCGTTTGGGAGGATTCTCTCCTGAGCGGTCTGCCTCGCAAGCCCCTCCAAAAAACTAAAAGAGACCTTTGCAAAATTGCAGAGATTAGAGTTGCAGTACAACCGCAAAGGGATCCGTTCCCATTTTTCGTTTCGAAAAATAGGAACGGATCCAGAAACGGGCCTTCAGAAAAAGTGTTTCGCAAAGGTCTCTAAAAATTTTAAGGAGGGGTTGTTATGATTAAGTTTTTCGTGAGTTTTCTGGTGGCTCTTTTTTGTTGTTTTTCAGGTTCTTTGGTTTCGGCCCAGATCTTTAAACTCAAACATCCGCCGCTTAAAGAAAAGCCCGCTATTGTATTGGCTGCTTTTGGCACTTCTACCAAGGCCCAGGTAACCTTTGATTTCTTCGAAAAAGAGCTGCGAAAAGAACTATCAGGCTATGACATCCGCTGGGCCTTTACCTCTGATATTATTCGGACCAAGAAGAACAAAATTTATCGCCAAAAGGGGATCCATAAGCGTTTATACAGTCTTCAGGAAGTGCTTGCTAAGCTTCACGCCGAAGGCTACCGCAAGGTAGTGGTGCAACCCTTACACATCTTCCCCGGCCTCGAATACAAAGAAGTTCTTGAAGTGTGTGCTCATTTCCCTGGGCTGCGCATTGTGGTAGGCGAGCCTCTTTTTCTACGCTGGGAAAACGTCTATGAGGTTCTTAAGGCCCTTGAGAAAGAATTTCTCTCGCCTGCTGAGGGCCTAAATATCCTTGCCGCTCACGGGACAGAAGTAACCTCTGATTCGGCCAATATCACTTATCTCGGGCTTAACTGGGTGCTCAGTAACCGGTATCCCAACGTAATGTTGGCCACGGTGGAAGGAATCCCTCACGCCGAAGAAGTTCTTAAAAAGGCCCTTTCTTCGCCTGCGTCTAAGATTCGTTTTATCCCCTTGATGTTTGTGGCAGGAGACCACGTGATGAACGACATTTATGGTGAAGAAGATTCCTGGCGGGCGGAGGTGGAAAAGGCTGGTAAAAAGACCGATTGTGTGACCACTGTTTTCAACGGAAAAACCTACTACAAAGGCCTGGGGATGTATCCTGAAGTGGACGCCATTTTCATCAAGAGCATCAAAAGGATGCTTAAAATCATCGAAACTTACTAAGCCAAAATGAAGACCGGGAAGCTTTACGGTATAGGGATCGGGCCTGGAGACCCGGAGCTACTTACGCTTAAGGCGCTAAGAATTATCAAGGAGGCGGAGGTCATATACGTTGCCGCCTCCTCTAAAAATAACTACTCCCTTGCGGCCTCGGTGGTTAAGCCACACCTGCCAGCGGGAAAAGAACTAAAAATGCTTTCTTTCCCCATGACATACGAAAGAAATGAACTTGAACGCGCCTGGCGAGAAAACGCCCAAAAGGTTGCCCAGGAACTTTCGAAGGGAAAAGACGTTGCCTTTCTCACCATGGGGGACCCTTGTTTTTACTCGACTTTTAGCTATCTGGCCCGGGCGGTAAAAGAGCTTTTACCACAAGTGGAATTTGAAATTGTCCCTGGGGTTACCGCGGCGCAGGCTGCCGCAGCCCGCTTAAAGATGGCCCTTTCAGAGGGAGATGAAACCGTGCTCTTTGCCTCTGGTGCCTCTGGCGGAAAGGCCTTGCGTGAGTTTGCCTCAAAAGTAGATACCATCGTGCTTTACAAGGTTTATCGCCAGGCCGGAGATATTTACCAGGCCTTAAAAGAAAATGGCCTTCTCGAAAAGACAAGCGGCGTTTCTTTTTGTTCTACGCCAAAAGAAAAAGTTTTTAAAAACTTTCCCGACCTTACCAGGGTAAAGCTTCCCTATTTTTCCCTATTTATTGTTGGCGGAAAACCTCTAAAATAGTCGGTAGTACTAAGGGTTTAAAAATTATAACATTTGGGAGGGTTTTAAAAATTTTTGCCTCCCCTGGTAGTTTTGTATTTGCCCTATTAGCAGAATATCCTTTTTTGAGCTTAAATCTATGGTAAAAAGCTTAGGAAAACTCGATATGGCCAGCGCATTTTTGTTGATCATGGCGAGGGAGCGTAATCGACCGAAGCAATCTCAAGGTTAAAATGAAGCTAAAAGCCTTTGTCACCGGAGCGGCGACAAGTGGAAGCGGAAAGACCACTTTAACCCTCGCCTTAGCCAGGGCCTTTCGCGACAAAGGCCTTGCCGTAGCCCCTTTTAAAGTTGGCCCAGACTACATTGACCCTGGCTTTCTGGCAAAAGCCGCTGGGCGCCCCTGCTACAACCTTGATCTCTGGATGTGCGGCAAAGAAGGTCTTAGGCGATCTTTCGCTCGGGGGGCTCGCTTCGCAAATATCGCCGTAATCGAAGGGGCCATGGGGCTTTTTGATGGGCCTCTTGGCAAAACTCCTTCTTCCACCGCAGAGGTGGCCAAGGCCTTAAAAATACCCGTGCTTTTGGTATTGAGCGCAAAAGGGGCAGCCCAGACCCTTGCAGCCCTGGCCCTTGGGCTTAAGGAATATGATCCCGCGCTCAAAATAGCAGGCGCTGTGATAACTGAAGTTGCGAGCAGTAGGCAAGAGGCCATGATTGCCCAGGCCTTTTCCCAGAGCGGAATAAAGCTTTACGGGTTTTTTCCAAGACTAAAAGATTTCATCATCCCCAGGCGTCACCTGGGCCTGGTTTTGGCTGAAGAAATAAGCGAAAACATGTTTGAAACCCTGGGCAAAGAAGCCGCTAAAAACATCGACCTTGAGGGTCTCATCCAGGACCTCCCTGAGATAGAACTTGAAAATAGCGCCACGAATAAGCCTTTCCAGAAGGCAAGGATTGCGGTGGCCCAAGACCGGGCCTTTTGCTTTTATTATCAGGAAAATCTCGCTTTACTTGAAGAATATGGCGCAGAGCTAGTTTTTTTCTCTCTATTAAAAGACGATTTGCCTGAGGCCCAGGGGTATTATTTTGGGGGTGGTTATCCCGAGCTTTTCGCCAGAGCGTTAGCCGAAAAGAAGGATCTTCACAAAGAATTAAAGGCCAGGGTGCAAAAAGGCGTGCCTATTTTAGCAGAGTGTGGGGGCTTTATGTTTTTAAACCGCCTTTTAAAGCTTGAAAACACTGCCTACCCTCTGGTTGGTATACTTCCTGGAGAAGTTGTTTTAGGGAAGAAGTTAAAGGCCCTGGGGTATCGCACCCTTCTTCCAGAAGAAGATAACTTTCTGGGAAGAGGGCCTTTTTTTGGGCATGAGTTTCGTTACAGCAGCCTTAAAAACGGCTTTCAAAAAGGTTTTAAGGCCTTTGACGCCGAAGAAAAAGAGGTAAAGACCTTTGGCCTGGTAAAGGAAAATATCTTTGCCACATACATCCATCTCCACTTTGGCCGCACGCCTAAGGCTGCAGCCAATTTCGTGGCCTACGCCTCTCAGGTCAAATAAAATCTTAGCCGTGGCGCTTTAAGCATTGCCAAACTGTTACACTTTTTAGACTTATTTGTCTGGCAATGACAAATTGATGTTTTTGGGGTAGAGTATGGCCAAATTTAATAAAAAGGTGAGATTTTGGCTGGGAATGGAAGCGTTCTAAACGACAAAGTCCTGGTTCTTAACCGCTGTTACCAGGCCGTCCAAATTACCACTGTCCAGCGCGCTATCTGCCATTTGGTAAAGGGTTCAGCCAAAGTCATCACCCCTGATTGGACCACCCACACCCTAGAAGAATGGATTAAAGCCTCTCAGTTTTACGCCAATGGCAACGGGCGCATGGTTCGAAGCCCCAACCTTTCTTTTCTGGCCCCTGATGCCATTTATCTGGTTTCCTATGATCGTTTACCTCGGGTAGAAGTTGTCTTTTCAAGGGCAAATCTTCTTATGCGTGACCGCTATACCTGCCAGTATTGCGGCAAAAGCGTTAAAAACCCTAAAGACCGCACCATTGATCATATTCTTCCCCGCTCCCGTGGTGGTAAAACCACCTGGGAAAACGTGGTTCTTTGTTGTCGCAAGTGCAACATCAAAAAAGGGAATCGTACCCCTGAAGAAGCTGGGATGAAACTCCTTACCAAACCTAAAGCCCCGCGTTGGGAAAGTCTTATCATGGAAGACTTTCCCCAAGAGAAAAAAGACATCTGGCGCCACTTTCTCGATTTTGCAGGGATTCCCGAAATCTAAGCCTCAAAGACTTTTTCTATATCAAGAATCACCAGCAATCTATCAGGAAGCTTTGACACGTTTTTTACAAAAGAAGTATCAAGGCCTTCGATTACCTCAGGGGGCTCTTCAATCTGATTTACAGGAATTTCAAGCACATCTCCCACCTGCTCCACAAGAAGGCTTAAGGGTTCTTCGTTTCTTCCCACAATCACGTTGTGATGGGCATCGCGTTTGCGTGAAAGACCAATGCGTTTGGCAAGGTCAATGGCTGTTAAGATTTGACCACGAAGATTGATAATCCCTGAGACATAAGATGGTGCTTGTGGCACAGGGGTAATGTCAAGGGAGCGGTTAATTTCAACTACTTCTTCCACAGGCAGCGCAAACAGAAAGTCTGAGAGCCAAAAGGTGACGAATAATTTAGTTTGCTCAGTGGTGGCAATATTTTTTTCCTGTTCAGGAGCTGGCAAAGACATCTCCTACCTCCTTCATTTTTCTTTTGATTTTCAGCAAAGCCTGCCTGACTTCTTCTGGAAGTTTGGCGGGATAGTAAGGCCTTATCTCAAGGTATAAATCATCTCTGGTGCCATTTGCTAAATATGGGCCTCTTTTTGAAAGCACCAGAGGCTTTTCTGGCAAAAAATTATCAGGAAGTTTAATTTTTTCTTCACCTTCAAGGGTTAATATCTCTATCTCTTCCCTTAAGGCAATTTCCCAAAAGGGCACTTCGATTTTTTTGTAAAGTTTTCCTTTCTTAAAATAGAAGCCTTTATTTTCGTGAACCTGGAGTTCAAAATAGAGTTCAAAACCTTCTTTGGTGGTGCGGTCAAGTTTAAGCAGGTCTCCGGGTCTCGCTCCCAAGGGAAGCTTCATAGTAATTTCTTCATCGTGAGAGATTACTCTTTTCCCATGACATTTGGGGCAAATTTCAAAATAAATCTTCCCTCGACCGGAACATTTTGGGCAGGTGATGGAGGCTTCTTTTTCAAAGAAAATTCTTCCTTTTCCCTGGCATATCTCGCAAACCTTGTGCTCTCCTGAGGGGTTTTTACCAAGACCTTTGCACAGGCTGCATTCCGTAGGTTTTCCTGGAATGCTAACAGTTATTTCCGCACCAAGGGCCAGTTCGTCAGCGGTTACGTCTAGAAAAGAAAGAACGTAGTTTCCCCCTTTGGGCCTGTCAGTAACAATTATAAGAGGCGCAGGGGCATGGCGCCTACGAAGAATCTCGTAAGAGCGTTTAAGCTCCCGAAAAAGCCTTTCTTCCCCTCCACGGTCTGGATGATAAAGACGGGCCTTTTCGCGAAAGGCCCTTTTTATCTCATCAAGCCCCGCTTCAGGGGATATTCCCAATATCTGATAAGGGTCAAAAGCGCTCATGCAGCCTCTGCTTCTTTTCTACTTAGTAATCTGGCAAGGGCTTCGAGAACGTTGCCGCGCTCAAGTTTTACCTGATATTCATCAATGCCGGCCTCAAGCCCTCGTCTGCGGTCTTCATCACTGGCAAGGGAGGTGAGCGCCATAATAGGCAAATTGGCAAAGCGTTCATCGCTTCTTACTTTTTTAGCAAGCTCAAGACCAGTCATGCGCGGCATTTCTATGTCTGTGATCAAGACGTCGTACTGGTCTTTCTGGAGTTTTTCCCATGCCTCTTCACCATCAATAGCTGTTTCCACTTCATACCCGGATGCCGCAAGGTAATTGGCAATCATCTGGCGGAAAAACGGGGAGTCTTCTGCCAAAAGCACCCGATATGGCCGGTCTTCCTGGGGGATAACCTTTACAAAGAAGTACGGGTCATGCATTTCGATAATTTTGTAAACATCCAGGAAAAGCGTGGTGCGGTCTTTTATGATTGATGAACCCAGGACGCCTTCGATCTGGTAGAGTTTTTCGTCAAGGTCTATCTTGGTCTGGATACTGTCTACAATGCGGGAGACAAGAAACGCCACTTCATTTTGCCCTTCAGTAAAAACCAAAAGGTGATATTCATCCTGCTCTGGTAGGGGCTGGATAGGAAGGAAATTCTCAAGCCTTATGATAGGCATACTGCGCCCACGGTACTGGATAATTTCTTTTCCGCCAACGTATTCGATTTTTTCAGCAGGGATTTTGTCAAGCCTTGCTACTAGTGCCAAGGGAATAGCAAATTGCTCTTCAGGGGAGACGTTAAATAGCAAGATGAATTGCTGTTCGTCTTCCCCAAAGGCCGTGGTGGTCATGGTCTCTTTCACTCGGTCAACGTCTTCGGTTTTAAGGCCGATCTTGCGGGAAAGCCCGACTACATCAAGAATAAGGGCCATTTTGCCGTCTCCCATGATAGTAGCCCCTGCAAAGATCGTGAGGTCTTTAAAGTGTTTTCCAAGGGGTTTTACGACGATTTCTTCTGAATCCCAAATTTCATCAACCACTAGCCCGAAATCCATGGCTCCAGAAGTCAGGATAACAAGGCTTCCTTCGACATTTTCTTTTTCTTCAACACCAAGGATTTTAGAAAGCTTAATGATAGGGACCATCTCGCCCCTGAGTCTAAAAAACTCAGAATCACCAATGCGATGTATGTTTTTGCGTGTTTCTTCAGAAAGCCCTACCAATTCGCGAAGGCTTACCTGGGGAATGGCGTAACGCTCTTCATTACAGGTGACCACCAGTGCAGGGATGATAGCAAGAGTTAGCGGGATTTTGAGCCGAACCGTGGTCCCTGCGCCCAAGACCGACTGAATGTCAATACTTCCTCCCAATTTTTCCACGTTGGTTTTGACAACATCCATACCCACGCCGCGGCCAGAGATGTTGGTTACTTTCTCCGCGGTGGAAAAACCAGGCTTAAAAATAAGGGCAAGGGCCTCGCGATCGCTTAGTCGTTCTGCTTCCTGCGGGGTGATAAGGCCTTTTTCAATGGCCTTTTGTTTTACTTTTTGCACGTCAATGCCGCGGCCGTCGTCTTCAATTTCAATTACAACCTGACCGCCTTCATGATAGGCACGAAGCACAAGAGTCCCCACCGGGGGTTTTCCTACCTGGACGCGTACGTCAGGATCTTCAATGCCATGGTCAATAGAGTTGCGCACCAGATGGGTTAGTGGGTCTTTGATAGCATCAATAATCGAGCGGTCAAGTTCAGTGTCTGCACCTTCAATGCGTAGGTTTACTTTTTTACCGGTTGAACGGGCAAGGTCCCGCACGATCCGTGGAAACTTGTTAAAAACATTGCCAATGGGCTGCATGCGGGTCTTCATGATTTTTTCTTGGAGTTCTGTGGTAACCAGCGAAAGATTTTGCGTGGCGTTTTGAAGCTCTGAGTCACTCATGCGTGAGGCAATCTGAACCAGCCTGTTGCGCGAAAGGACAAGCTCCCCAGCAAGGTTCATGAGCTGGTCAAGGAGTCTTACGTCAACGCGGACATGGGTCTCTGCAAGTTGCACGTGGGGTGAGGGTTTGTCTGCTACCTTTGGAGGCTTTTGTTCTTTTTTGGTTGGTTCCTCCTTGGCCTTCGGTTCCTCTTTAGGGGCAGGAGGTGAAGCTTCGGAAGCGGCTTCTTTTTTCGGTTCTTCTGGTTTTTCTGATGCTTCTGAGACTTCCTCTTTTGCTTCGACTTTTGTTTCGGCTTTTTCTTTCTTTTGTTCTTTTCCGCCGCCTTGAGCTTTTTGGGCCACTTTTTCGGCAAAATTTCTAAGGTCAACCAAAAAATCAAGATAAGTTTCATCAACTGGTTCTTTGCCTGTTTCCTCAAGGGCCGCAATAATAGCTTTGATATAGTCAACTGATTTTAAAAGGACGTCGATAGTTTCTTCGTCTGCTACTACGAGACCGTCTCGGAGTTTTGAAAGAATATCTTCGGCAAAATGTGCTATGGCTTCAAGGGTCTTGAAACCGAAAAAACCCGCTGTGCCCTTGATGGTGTGAATGGTCCTAAAAATACTGGAAAGAAGTTCTTTATCCTCAGGCCTTTGTTCAAGTTCAACGAATTCTTCGTCAAGCCTTTCAAGGTTTTCTTTGGCCTCAGTGATAAAATCTTTCAAGACATCTTCTTCAAAGCTCATAAGTGCCTCCTGAATTTGCTTAAAGCTTGTAGTTTCATCCTTTTAAGAAAATTCGAATAAATGGACCAAAAACTTTAACCTTCCCACTGATAACAGATGGTTCGGCCGATCATTTTGCGTTTAAAACCAGGGGGAAGGCCCTGTGGGCTCTCAGTAGCACCTAAAAAGAGATAACCTTTAGGTTTCATAACGCGGCTTATATTTTTGAGGACTTTGGCCTTTACCTCGGGCGAAAAATAAATAAGCACGTAACGGCAAAAGACCACGTCGAACTTGCCAAGGGTAGGGGGCAGGGGATCTACCAAATTGAGCTTGCGGAATTGAATCATCTTGCGGATTTTGTCCTGTACCACCCATTTGGCTCCGTTTTGTTTGAAATACTTGACCAGAAAAGTAACAGGAAGCCCGCGGTTTACTTCTATTTGGGAATAAGCACCCTTTTGTGCTTTTTTAAGGGCTTCCTGGGAGATATCCGTGGCAAGGATCTGGATACGCCAGGAAAGCAGATCAGGAAAATATTCGTGGATTAACATGGCGATGCTATAGGCTTCCTGCCCGGTAGAGGCTGCTGCGGACCAAAAGCGCAATTCTTTTTCTTTGGCGCGCAGCTTTTTTAACTCAGGGATTACCTCTTTGCGCAAGGCCTCAAAGGGATGCTGGTCTCTGAAAAAGTAAGTCTCATTAGTGGTCATTGCTTCGATAATCTCATCACGAAGCTGGGGCGTAAGACGCTTTGAGGCAACCTGATAAAGCTGATCTACGTCTCGGTAATTTAAGGCTCTGGCAAGCTCTCTTAGCCTGCTCTCAATTAGGTAGGTTTTTTCTTCCTTTAAAACGATGCCACTGTATTTTTGTACTAAATCTGCAAAAAATCTATATACTTCTGGCCTCATGCTGCTATCCGTTGCATAAAAATTTTCTGGAGAAAAAGTGGAATTTCGTTAAGCGGCAAAACGTAGTCGGCAAGACCGGCCTCAACCACGGCCCGTGGCATGCCGTAAACCGTTGAAGTGGCTTCATCCTGAGCCACAATAATAGCGCCTGCGTCTTTCATTACCTTCGAGCCCGCAAGGCCATCCTGGCCCATGCCCGTTAGTACAAGCCCAACACTTTTTCCGCCATACACCTTTGCTACGGAGCGAAAAAGCACATCTACCGCCGGACGACAGCTATTTTCAGGAGGTCCCTTGTGAAGGTGAACCACTTTGGCAACCCCCCGTTGGGCTACTTCCATGTGTTTGTCCCCGGGAGCGATATAAACTTTCCCAGGGGTAAGGGGGCTTCCTTCTTTTCCTTCCTGGACCTTTAGCTGAGACAACTGGTCAAGCCTTTGCGCCAACTGAGCTGTAAAAACAGGGGGCATGTGTTGCACAATCACAATGGGCACAGGAAAAGTGGCCGGAAGCCGGGGGATGATTTCTGAGAGTGCACGCGGGCCACCTGTTGAAACTCCTATGGCCACAATCTCGCGTTTGCCAACGATAAGGGGCTTGCGTCGTGCAAGGGGAGAAACGGCTACTTTTTTTGCCTGAGGTGCAGGCCTTGGTGCCTGGAGAGGAGCTATCCTAGGGCAAGCAGTTTTGATCTTGGGTATTAATTCTTCTTTAATGCGCTTGATACTTTCGTTTAAGGATCTGGTAGAGGGCTTGGTTACAAAATCAAAGGCCCCCAAGGAAAGCGCTTTTATGGTTTCTTTAGCGCCTTTTTCTGTAAGAGAAGAAAACATTATGACCTGGATCTTGGGATAAAGGCGCTTTAACTTCTCAAGCGCCGTTAGCCCATCCATGACGGGCATTTCAATGTCAAGGGTAATTACATCTGGACGCAAAAGTCTTGCTTTATCAAGGGCTTCTTTGCCGTTGTTAGCCGTTCCTACTACCTCGATATTTTTGTCAGCCCTCAGGGCTTCGCTAATTAGCCTGCGCAAAAGCGGGCTATCGTCAACTACTAGCACGCGAATCTTTTTCACAGGGCCTCCTCCAAAAGCCAGCGGATTTTGCTCTCAAGCATTTCCTGGTCAAAGGGTTTCATGAGATATTCGTTAGCACCTGCCATGATGGCGTCGATTACACTTTTTTCCTGGTTTTCAGTGGTGACCATCATGATCTTTACGTTGTTCCATTTGGGATCCTGCCTTACGGTTTTTAAGAACTCATATCCGTTCATCACTGGCATGTGCCAATCAAGGAGGATAAGGGCAATGTCGGGATTTTCTTCAAGGACTTTTAGTGCCTCTTCACCATTTGACGCTTCAACGACTTCATAGCCCATGCCAGTGAGATATTTTTTCTCGATCTGGCGGATAGACTTAGAGTCGTCAACAACCATTACTTTCATAGGCGTCTCCTCAAGGCCTTGGACAATTAATCTTTCCTTTCCTTCGGCAATTTTTTTGCTTTTCTTAAAAGAAAAGACGAAAGCAACAGGCGAGTCAGAAGAAGATGTGCTTTGCAATTTCTATCGCTATGATATCGTCATGGAGAGTTCGATTTTGGATCCGTTCCCATTTTTCGGAACGAAAAATAGGAACGGATCCAGCACTGATCTCGCAAATTTTGCAAAGGTCTCTAAAGATATGCCAGAAGAGGGTTTGAGATGATCTTAGGGCTTGGAATAGATCTTGTTGAGGTGCCGAGAATCGAAAAAGTCCTCTCCCTTTATCACAGGCGTTTTCTGGATCGCATCCTTACCGAA
This sequence comes from Thermodesulfatator atlanticus DSM 21156, assembly GCF_000421585.1. Lineage (NCBI taxonomy): Bacteria > Pseudomonadati > Thermodesulfobacteriota > Thermodesulfobacteria > Thermodesulfobacteriales > Thermodesulfatatoraceae > Thermodesulfatator > Thermodesulfatator atlanticus. The sequence goes on along the minus strand of NZ_ATXH01000001.1, from coordinate 158,995 downwards.
GAAGAAAAAAAAGCTATCTCCCACAAAAGATACCTGCCACCTTATGTGGCGGCTTATTTTGCCGCTAAAGAAGCATGTTCTAAGGCCCTGGGGACAGGTCTTCGCGGGGTGTCCTGGCGCGAGATGGAAGTTTTCCACGCACCTTCTGGCAAGCCTTATATGAGGCTTTATGGTCGTGCACTTTTGCGATTTTCCGCCCTTGGCGGGAAAAAGATACATGTTTCCCTTTCGCATGAGAGGCTTTACGCCACGGCCGTCGTAATAATAGAAGGCTAGGCCCAAAATTCCTTGAGTTTTTCTTCGTTAAGGTAGCGCGCCGTAACCTCAAAGGCACAGGCTAGTTTTTCAGGGTGCCTTATACGGGCCTGGGCAGGCAACCGCTCAGTACGCTTGGCAACGGTATAAGTGTCTTCTTCCACCACCAGGATGGCGACTTTGTTTTCTTCTGCCTTGGCAAGGATAATTTCATTAGGATAAAGACCGCCGGTTAGGATAAGACATACGGCACCGGTCTCAATAGCGGCAAGTTGAATATCAGAGCGGTCGCCACCAACAATTACGCCAAAATTAGGCATGCGCCTGAAATACTGAATGGCTTTATCAACCTGCATGCCACCGATCAGGAAGTTTTCCACCAGGCGTTCTTCGCCAGTGTGCCCCAGGAGGCGTGCCCCAAGATACTCCCGCAGGTCTTTTACAGAAACCGCGGCAAGTTTGCCGTGATGGGGTAGCTCACCCAAAATCGTAATCCCTTCGCTTTCAAGGTAAGGCCTGATTAAGTCCCGATAGTTGTAAAAGTGCTCTTCCCGAAGATCGTTAAAAACTACTCCCAATTTTAGCCCCGAAAAATCATGCATGGCTTTGAGCACATAATCCACCACCCATTCCCCTTCATAACGCACCACAAGACAGACCTTAGCCTGTACGCTCTTTGCAATCTCTACCCCAGAAATTCCCATGAATTCGCCTGAATAAATGCTTCCGTAGCCTCCTAGTAGCAAAACATCTACGTTGTGTTTGGCTTTTTTAATAAAATCAGCCACTTTGGGTAACATGGGCTCAAGCTTTTTTTGATAGGCCTTAACCACCACGTCCTGAGTAAGCATTACTGCAGAGAGTTCTGAAAGAGGAACGTTTAATTCAAAAACCCGGTTGAGGAAATAGGCATCGTCATCTACGATAGTCCCGTCTTCATAAACGGGTCTGTTACCCACAGGCTTGCGGTAAGAAAACGAAATATTTTTTCTTTTCAAAAATTGCCCTAAGCCCAACAACGTGAGCGTTTTTCCTGAGAAACCAGCTGTAGAGCAAACATAGATAATGCTCATTTTTCTCCCCCTAAGCTTAAACGCGCATCTACTGCTATAGTTTTTTGCCCTTTAGGGCCAACAATAAGAGGATTCACCTCTCCTTCGCTTAATTCAGGAAAATCTGCTGCAAGTTGTCCCATGGAGACTATAGCCCTGGCCAGGGAATCCATGTCAACCTCTGGCTCCCCTCTTATCCCTTTTAACACGGGATAAGCTTTGATTTCTCTGATCATCTCAAGGGCTTCTTCTTTTGCCAAAGGAGCCAGACGAAAAGTAACGTCTTTTAGGACTTCTACGTAAATGCCACCCAAACCGAACATAACCAAAGGCCCAAACTGAGGGTCCCTTATGAATCCCACGATAACTTCTTTGCCTTTAGGAGCCATCTCCTGGACAATAACCCCCAGCACGCTTATGCCAGGAAGCCGCTTGCGCACGTTTATGATTATTTCCTCAAAAGCCTTGATAAGCTCTTCTTCATCTCTGATGTTGACTTTTACGCCCCCTACGTCTGATTTGTGCTGAATTTGCGGGGAAAGAACTTTTAGCACCACAGGGTAGCCGATTACTTTGGCAGCTAGGATAGCTTCGTCTGTGGTGCGTGCTACCAAGGATTTGGGAAAAACGAAACCATAAGCTTCTAGTATCTGCTTGACTTCATGGTCAAGTAGATGACTGCGGCCTTCGCTTCTTACTATTTGAAGCGTCTCAGCCACCTGTTTGAAATTTACTTTTAATTTTTTCACCTTGGCAGGGGGCTTCTTGCGCCACCACTCGTAAAGCCAGGCCTTCTCAAGCACTTTTACCGCCTCTTCTGGATACTCATAATGAGGCACTTTTCCTTTGAGCAGTTTTTTTCTTGCCTTTTTGACACTTTCTTCGCCAAGAAAGCAGGCTACTATGGGCTTTTGGGCTTTGTCTTTTGTGAGAATCTCAGCAACTTCATCGGGGTTAACTGTAGCTGTACGGGAAAGAATGACCAGAAGCCCGTTTAAACGCTGGTCTTCGATAAGCACTTCAAGGGTTTTTTCGTAACGGGCAGCATCGGCATCTCCGGTGATGTCAACCGGGTTATAAAAAGAGGCGTATGGAGGAAGCACTTTACGCAGTTTTTCTACGGTTTCGCTTGAAAGGGAAGGGAGCTCAAGGGCTGAGTTTTCACAGGCATCAGCAGCTACAATGCCTGGGCCGCCAGAGTTTGTAACAATTCCTAAGTATGGCCCGGCAAGGGGCGGCATAAAGGCAAAATAAAGGGCCAGGTTAAAGAACTCGCGCAGGGTTTTGGCACGGATAAGACCTGATCTTTTAACGCTAGCTTCAAAGGCCTGCTCTGAGCCAGCAAGAGATCCCGTGTGGGAAGACGCAGCCCTTGCCCCGGCCGCGGTGGTACCGCTTTTAAAGATGATCACGGGTTTTTCACGAGCAACTTCGCAGGCCACTTCGGTAAAAGCCCGGCCATCAGTAATTCCTTCGATGTAACCCATGATCACTTTGGTATGAGGGTCTTCCGCAAGCATGCGTAGGCATTCGATCTCGTTTACGTCGCATTTGTTACCAAGGCTTACAAAACGTGAAAGACCGATCTTCTCTGCCTTAGACCACTCAAGTACCGCGAGACAAAGGGCCCCTGATTGCGAAAAAAAGCCAATTTCGCCTTTGATAGGTTTAAGCCCTGCAAAAGTGGCATTTAAACGGCTATAAGTGTCGAGAATTCCCAGACAATTTGGACCAATTATGCGGATACCATGAGAACGGGCTGTCTCTACAAGTTTTTTTTCAAGCTTGGCTCCTTCAAGCCCTGTCTCTTTAAAACCAGAGGTAAGAACCACTGCAGCTTTAACTCCCTTTTGACCACATTGATCAATCACCTCTGGCACAAAAGGAGCGCGCACAGCGATCACCACCAAATCTACATCTTCAGGCACCTCTAGAATGGAAGGATAAGCCTTAAGCCCCAAAATCTCATCTGCCTTGGGGTTGATAGGAAAAATATGACCTGGAAAATTAAAGTCCAGAAGGTTGCGCAAGACATCATGGCCTACTTTACCTGGTTCTCTAGACGCCCCGATAACTGCTACTGTTTTAGGCTTAAAGAAAAAATCCAGCACGGAAGCCTCACGATAAAATTTTTTAATCAATTAAAACATCGGCAATTCTTAAATAAGTGTCAAGCACAAAAGTTTTACATTTTGATGGGATTCATCTGTTTTGTGCTCCTGTAAAAATCAAAATTGCTATCTGTTTTGGGCTTTGTTAATAATTCATAAACTGCTTAATGGAGGAAATTTTTTATGGCCAACCTGCCACCACTAATCCAGAAATTGCTTAAAAAAGAGGCCTATCCGCACCATCCCGAGGAAATAAAACTTCTCCAGACGCATATTTCTTATGTCTTTTTGGCAGATGATCTCGTATACAAGATAAAAAAACCCGTTGATTTTGGGTTTCTTGATTTTACCACCCTTGAAAAGCGTAAGTTTTTTTGTGAACGCGAGGTGGAGCTAAACCGCAGACTTTGTCCTGAAATATACCTAGGGGTTGTTCCTGTAGTTGAGCAAAACGATAAAGCCTTTTTCGAAGGGGAAGGAGAGCCGGTGGAATGGGCGGTTAAAATGAAACGCATGCCCGAAGAGGGCATGATGGGCCGTCTTATCAAAGAAGGCCGCCTGAAATTAAAGCACATAGACCTTATCGTTGACAAGCTCGTTCCCTTTTACCAGGAAGCAGAAACAGGCCCTGAGGTTAACAAGTACGGCTCCCTTGAGACCATTTCTTTTAACGTGAATGAAAATTTTACCCAGACCAAAGATTTTGTGGGAAAAGCCCTGGCGCGTCATCGTTATGATTTTATAGTGAACTGGTCAAACACCTTTATGGAAGAAAATAAAAAACTTTTTGAAGAACGTGTGGCCAGGGGCTTTATTCGTGATGGCCACGGAGACTTATACTCTGCCAATATTTGCTTTGATGAACCCCAAAATAAGGTCTATATCTTTGATTGCATTGAGTTTAACGACCGGTTTCGCTGCGGAGACGTAGCCCAGGACCTTGCCTTTCTGGCTATGGACCTTGACTTTCACCAGCTAAAAGACTTTTCCGGATATTTTATCGAAAAATATGTAAAACTCTCAGGAGACCAAGGCCTTCTTGAGCTACTAGACTTTTACAAGTGTTACCGGGCTTACGTGCGCGGCAAAATCGGCTGTTTTACCTGGGCCTCCCCTGAGGTGGACGAAAAAACCAAAGAAACAAACCTTGCTGCTGCTAAGCGCTATTTTGACCTTGCGTATCTTTATGCAGGGGGGAGCCCCATTCTTGTCGTAGTTTTTGGGCTCTCGGGGACAGGGAAAAGCACCCTGGCAAGAGTCCTTTCTGAGCGCCTTCTTGCTAACTATTACAATTCAGACATTGTGCGTAAACGCATGCTTGAAATTCCTCCAGAGGAGCACGTTTACGAACCATTTGGCAAGGGGATTTATAGCGAAGAGATGACCCAAAAAACCTATGAGGCTATGGCTTCCTATGCTGTGGCGGATTTGGGCACCGGCCGTGATGTGGTGCTTGATGCCACTTATCGTTCCAAAGCCCTGCGAGCCACTATACTTGAACAAATAAAAGACCTCGGGATTGATTGGCTCTGGGTGCAATGTGTTGCTCCTGACGAAATTATCAAAAAACGCTTTGAAGAAAGGGCTAAAAAAGAAGGTGAGCCTTCTGATGGCCGCTGGGAAATCTATGTCAAGCAAAAAGAAGTCTTTGAGCCTCCAAGTGAAATTCCCGAAGAAAGGCTTCTTGTCCTTGAAACTACCAGGCCTGTGGAAGAGCTCGTGGAAGAAGTAATTAAAAAGCTGGGGTTAAGTGAAAGAAAGGCTCTTTAAAAAGGAAAACGCAGAAAAACTTCTAGTCTTTTATCTAGGTTGGGGCATGGATGAAAGCCCCTTTGTGCCTGTTTTTGTTAAAGAACCCTTTGATGTTCTTTTTATCTACGATTACCGCAAAATAAAACCACCATCTTTACCAAGAGGATATAAAAGCATAAAAATTTTGGCCTGGTCGAGCGGAGTGCCCGTGGCGCTTAAGTTCCACGAAAATGTTTTGTGCGTGGCAGGTACAGGGGCAATCTATCACGCGCGTTACGGTATCCCCCCAAGGGTATTTGACGCCACCCTTTGGGCCCTAAAAAAAGACAGCGAAAAAACCCTCTTAGCCTTTTATCGCAACATGTTTGATGAGGAAAAAGACTTCTATCTTTTTATGAAAAACAGGCCAAAACGTATACATTCCCAGATAATCGAAGAGCTTGAAGCCATAAAAGAGCAAAAAATTTTTTTTCCTGAAAACGCAAAGGCAATAGTAACTTCTTCAGATCGTATTATCCCGGCAAAAAATCAAGAGCGTTTCTGGAATCAAACGGGCGTTAAGACAAGAAAAATTTCTGCAAGTCACTTTCCGTTTTACCGTTTTTCATTAAGTGAGCTTTTAGGTTAGATTAATAACTCCTTTGCCAGAGACGCGAAAAATCAATGGTAAAAGGGCAGGGGAGATCGTCAAATTCAAATGAGCCCTCATCACCATCAAAGACCTTGGTATATTTATCATCTTTTAAGAGAAAAATGCGTGCTTTCCTAAGTTCAGGATAGACAAGGGCGTAATATTTGACTTTTTCCCTTTCATAAAGGGCAAATTTAAGAATTTCATCCCGCCGGGCACTATTTTGTGAAACAACTTCTATTACCACAAGGGGGGTTTCTTTTAGGTGTTCACGGACTTCTTTACAGATGATAACAAGGTCGGGCCTTACCACGGTTTCCTGATCAATTATCCAGTCAAGCTCAGGCAAGACAAAACATTTTTCTTCGCAGGTGCGCAACTTTTCTTCTATTTGAGTTGAAATAAGCAAACAAACAAGCTGGTGCCTGCCTCGGGGAGAAGGAGCCATGGCATAGGGAACTCCTTCGATAAGCTCCCAGTCTCCCTGCCAGCGCATGTAGTCATCAACAGTGTATTTTTCTTCAAACTTTGGCAGCGTCATTTAGGCTCCTTCCTCTAAAAATATAGTCAAATGTTTAAGGCTTAAAAAGCTTTTTTACTCTAAAGACCTTTGCTAAATTGCCAAAATCTTCGTAGGACCAGTACCCATTTTTTTCGGAACGAGAAACAAGAACTGATCCAGAGATTTTGCAAAGGTCGCAAAATGTTGACTATCTTAATAACCTATTGCGAGCGATAAAAAAGGGAACAAGGTTAGCATGCCTAATAAAGAATTAGTTAAAAAACGTTTTCTAAGATCTCTTTATACCTATGAAAAAGAAGCCCATGTCCAGAAAAAAATGGCGGAAAGGCTTCTTTTAAGGCTTAAGTCTTTTGACACTCAGGGAAAAGTTCTTGAAATTGGCGCGGGAACCGGACTCTTTACCCGTATGTTTCTTAAAAAGTTTAGCCCTGAAAAGTACTTTGTTACGGACCTGGTAAAAGAATGTGCCCCCTTTTTTGAAGGACTTTCGGTTTTTTTTGTAGCTTCAGACGGCGAAAGCCTTTGTTTCAGGAAAAACACCTTTTCGCTGGTGGTTTCAAACGCAACTTTTCAATGGTTTTTAAATCCTAAGAAGGCATTTGAAGCCATAGGAAAATTATTGCTTCCTGGGGGAATCCTAGCTTTTAGCACTTTTGGCCCGAAAACCATGCAGGAATTCTCCCATCGCCAAACGCCTCCAGGTTTGCTTACTATGAGGCAAATTTTAGGGCTTAAGCCTCCCTTTTTTGAACCCCTTTGGGAAGAGGCCTGGGTTGAGACTATTTACTTTGCCACCCCTAAAGAAGCCTTGCGCCACGTAAGGGAAACTGGAGCCATGGGGCACCTTGAGTCCAAATGGTCACTAAAAGAAATTAAGACCTGGGAGATGAAATACCAGGCCCTGCGTACTTCAGAGGGGCTTCCTCTTACCTTTGAACCTATCATTATGATCTGGAGGAAAAAATGATTTTTTTTGTTACCGGAACTGATACAGGCATTGGAAAGACTTATGCCACAGCCCTTTTGGCCAAAGGATTTGAGCTATTGGGAAAAAAAGTCATCACCCAAAAGCCTGTCCAAACAGGGGCGGACTGTCCAGAAGATCTTTTTATGCACCGCAAATTAACCGGCTGGTCTCCTGATCCCCCTGAGCTTTTAAAACTTACTTCGCCTTATGTTTTTGAGTTTCCTGCAGCCCCTGAAACTGCTGCCTCCCTTGAGGGTAAAAAAATAGACATTTTGCACTTAAAGCGAACTTCCGAAAGACTTGCCAAAGACTTTGAGGTAGTGCTGATCGAAGGCGCTGGAGGACTTTACGTTCCCATTACCAAAGAAGAGAGCATGCTTGATTTTATTTCTCTTCTGGCCTGCCCGGTGTTCGTAGTATCAGCAGCGCGCCTTGGCACTATCAACCATACGGTGCTCACCGTCAACGCCCTTAAACAAAGGGGCCTTTACGTGGCCGGCTTAATCTACAACTTATGCTTTGCCAAAGATGAAATAATTGCCCAAAAAAGCCTTGAAGACATAATGAGGCTCTGTGAGCTTGAGCATGTTTTACTGATGCCCAAAATAGAAGGCCAGATATCTACCCCTTTGGCTGAAAAAGCCAGGGATTTTCTTCTAAAGATTTTTAGCCCGCGCTTTGAATTGCAGGCTTTTTAGCCGCTTTTGCCAAGCAGTCGTAAAATGTCGTTATAAAAAACAACGATCATCAACATAATGAGCAAGGCAAACCCAACACGCATGGCCATCTCTTTAGCGCGGTCTGGAATAGGACGGCCGATAATCCCTTCAATAGCAAACATGAATAGATGACCACCATCAAGCATGGGAATGGGAAGAAGATTTAGCACCCCGAGGTTGACCGAAAGAATGGCCATAAAGGAGATTAACGCCCAGACCCCAGCCTGTGCTTGTTCCCCAGCAAGCTTGGCAATAAAAATAGGCCCCCCTAAAGTTGATAAAGGAAGCACGCGTTCTATAAGCTTGACAATAGACAAAAGGGTTAGCTTGATCAGCGCAAAGACCATCACAGCGGCTTCTATTAAGGCCTTGGCGGGGTTTATCTTTTCGAATTTGGTTTTACCACCTGCTACAACGCCAATGAGAGGAGTTTTAATGGTTTCGCCGAAGATGTTTTTTACTTCTCTTATCTGAGGCTTGATAGTGACGACTAATTCTTTTTCTCCGCGTTTGATGGTCAGCTTAAGGGGTTTTCCGTTACTGTGCTTGATAATGTCGTTTAGGTCTTTCCAGGTACTCACAGGCTTTCCATCAACAGCGATGATCATGTCTCCTGGCTTAAGTCCTGCCTGAGCAGCAGGAGAGTCAGGCAAAACTTTGCCTACTTCAGGTAGGTAAATGGGCTTTCCTTGGAAGGTAAAGACCAGCACAAAAAAGATCCAGGCAAGCACGAAATTGGCAATAGGCCCTGCGGCGACAATCAAAGCTTTATCCCGTAAGGGTTTATGGGCAAAAGAGTAGGGAATTTCTTCAGGTGATAATTCGTCAGTTACACTTTCACCTAAAAGTTTGACATAGCCCCCCAAAGGAATGGCCGAAAGACGATATTCCGTGCCCCCCCTTTCCCAGGCAAATATTTTGGGGCCAAATCCCAAGGAAAATACCAGGACTCTCACTCCCACAAGTCTTGCCATTAAGAAGTGGCCCAGCTCATGGAAAAATATCAAAACTCCCAGGACAATTATGACCGCCAAGGCTGTGTGCATTAGCGCCTCTCCAGTTCGTCTATGATTTGATGGGCAATTATTCTAGCAAATATATCGGCATTTATAACTTCATCCAAGGAAAAGCAAGGTTTTATATCAGCCCGCTTAAGTGTCTCTTCGACCACCAGCGGTATTTTATCAAAGCTTAAACGACCCTCTAAAAAAGCCTCTACGGCAATTTCATTTGCGGCGTTTAAAACCGCAGGAGCTGAGCCTTTTAGCTCTAAAGCTTTATAAGCAAGTGATAGACACGGAAATCGTTCAAGGTCTGGGGCCTCAAAGGTGAGTTTGCCAAGCTCTACTAAGTTAAGCTTAGGATAGGGAAGAGATAATCTTTCGGGATAAGAGAGTGCATAAGCAATAGGTAGCCGCATATCTGGGAGGCTGAGCTGAGCGATTACCGAACCGTCAACAAACTCAACCATAGAGTGAACAATACTCTGGGGATGCACTACTACTTCTATTTTTTCCGGGGGCATCTCAAATAAAAAGTGGGCCTCAATGACTTCGAGCCCCTTGTTCATAAGGGTAGCTGAGTCTATAGTGATCTTTGCCCCCATCTGCCAGTTGGGGTGTTTGAGGGCCTTCTCAGGGGTTACTTTAGGAAAATCTTCCTTAGGAAGTTCCCTAAAAGGCCCGCCTGAAGCAGTAAGGATAAGCCGCGATACGTCTTCTTTTCTGCCCGCCTGCAAACACTGAAAAATAGCCGCATGCTCGCTATCAACGGGAAGAATTTTAACGCCTCGCTTAGCAGCTTCTTTAATGAGAAGCTCCCCTGCCATGACAAGGGATTCTTTGTTGGCAAGGGCAAGGTCCTTGCCTGCTTCCACCGCGGCAAAGGTGGGCAAAAGGCCTGCTGCTCCCACAATGGCTGAGACAACCAGTTCGACCTCTTCGTGGGTGGCACAGGATATAACGCCTTCTTTTCCTGAAACGAGTTTGACGCCCTTTGGTAAAAGGGGTTTTAGCTTTTTAGCAAGGTGTTCGTTTTTGCAGGCCACCTGCTTGGGCCTAAATTTGTGCGCTTGTTCTGCTAAAAGCTTGATATTCTCTCCTGCAGCAAGGGTGATTATCTCAAAACGCTCAGGAAAATTGGCGACGACTTCTAAAGAATTGCGTCCTATAGAGCCGGTTGAGCCTAAAACAGCAAGTTTTTTAGCCATGAGTCCACACCATTAACCAGTAAAAAAGTGGTGCCGCGAAAATAAGGGCATCTGTGCGGTCAAGTATTCCTCCGTGGCCTGGCAAAAGGCGTCCTGAATCTTTAACCCCAAAACCCCGTTTAATAATGGATTCAAATAAGTCTCCTATTTGGCCAACTACAGAAACCAATAAAAATATCGGTATTAAAAAATAAACTGAAGCAAGTTTGAAATAAAGACCTAGACTCAATCCCAATAAGATGCCAAGAAAAGTCCCCCCAAAGGCTCCTTCCCAGGTCTTTTTAGGGCTGATAAAAGGTGAAAGCTTGTGTTTCCCCAGGATTCTTCCCGCATAGTAAGCCCCGGTATCAGTGCCAAAAATTACCGCGATTAAGCATAAAAACCATGAGCGCCCGGCAGGAAGAGTAAGCACGAGAAAAAGATGAGAAAATCCTAGGAGCACATAAATATACCCAAAAAGGGCCTTTATTAATTCTTGCTGGTGTTGGGGGGCCTGGTATCTCCTTAAAAAAAGAAGCATAAAGAGAAAAAAGCCAAGCCATATTCCAGGGGCAAGTACCGGGCCTTTTTGCCAGATAATCAAAAAACTTATGATAAGGCCTAAGCACCCTGGCCATAGCAACTGAGAGGGAAGGGCGGCCATACCTGCATATTCGTGCCAGGCTATCAAAGCCGCAAGAAGGGCCAAAGCAAGTAATAAAAAAGGCGGCCCTTTTAAAATGGCTAAAATAAGAAGAGGTAGAAGGACTGCTGCGGTTAAGATACGTGCTTTATCCATGGATTTGTTCGCTGATTTTTCCAAAACGCCTTTCACGGCGCTGGTAATCTTTAAGGGCCTTTATAAATTCCTCTTCGCGGAAATCAGGCCAAAGGGTCTCTGTAAAATAAAGCTCGGTATAAGCGGTTTGATAAAGCAAAAAATTTGAAAGCCGCATCTCACCACTTGTGCGGATAAGCAGGTCCGGGTCGGGCAGGTCTTTAGTGTAAAGAAAACGGGCAAAAAGCGCCTCGTCAATCTCAGAGGGTTTAAGCTCTCCCTTTAAAACCGCCTGAGCAATGAGCCGTGCAGCCTGGGCAATTTCAGCCCGCCCTCCGTAGCTCAACGCAAGGTTAAGTATTAGCCCTTGGTTTTTGGCGGTTTTTTCAATAGCAGCCTTAAGAAGTTCTAAGACATTTGCGGGAAGAAGTTCTATCTCACCGATGGCACGAATTTGAACGTCTTTTTCGTGGAGTTCATCTACTTCTTTTTGCAAATATTCTGAAAGAAGCTTCATCAAAAAAGAGACTTCATCTTTGGGGCGCTGCCAGTTTTCTTTGGAAAAAGCATAAAGGGTGAGCACTTTTACGCCAACCTTGCGGGCGGTTTCAATTACCGCGCGTACAGATTTCATGCCTTCACGATGCCCCATTACACGGGGCAGATGACGAGCTTTGGCCCATCTGCCATTTCCGTCCATTATGATGGCGACGTGTGCTGGAATTTTTGCGGGGTCAAGACCTGCTATCATTAAACAGTCATAATATCTTTTTCTTTTTGTTCCAAAATCTTTTCGATTTTGCCAATGTATTCGTCGGTTATCTTCTGGAGCTGATCCTGGGCCCGGTAAAAATCGTCTTCAGAGATTTCGCCTTCTTTTTTAAGTTCTTTTAGGTCATCAAGTACGTCGCGGCGGATGTTTCTTACGGCGATACGGGCTTCTTCGGCGATCTTGCGAACCATCTTTACCAGCTCTTTGCGGCGTTCTTCTGTAAGAGGGGGAACAGAGATCCGAATCACCTTGCCATCATTTACCGGGTTTAAACCCAGTTCTGAGCGCTGGATGGCCTTCTCAATGGCGCCAATGGCAGAAACATCCCATGGCTGAATAACGATAAGACGAGCATCTGCCACGCTAATAGTGGCCATCTGATTAAGCGGCATTTGAGTGCCGTAATAATCGACTTTTATGCCATCAAGGAGTGCTACCGAAGCTCGCCCCGTGCGAATACGGGCGATTTCGTCTTTAAAATTCTCAACAGACTTTGCCATGCGGCGTTTGGCATCGTCTAAAAGTTCCTTAATCATGTGGCTCACCTCCCACAAGCGTTCCCACTTTTTCTCCGCATACAGCTTTGATAATGTTTCCTTTTTTCTGCATGCTAAAAACAATCAAAGGTAAATTATTGTCACGGGCAAGGGAGATGGCGGTAAGATCCATAACCCTTAAGTTTTTTTCCAATACTTCTTCATAGGAAAGATGATCAAATTTCTGGGCCTTTGGGTCTTTCATAGGATCGCTAGAATAGACACCATCGACCTTGGTGGCCTTAAGCATTACTTCAGCTTTTATTTCAAGGGCCCTCAGCACTGCGGCGGTGTCTGTGGTGAAAAAAGGGCACCCTGTCCCTGCCGCGAAAACCAAAAAATAGCCTTCTTCGAGATAATCAAGGGCATTTTCCCGTACAAAGGCTTCTACCACACCTTTTATTTCAAAGGCCGAAAGGATTTTAGTAGGGACTCCGTGTTGACCCAGAGCCTCACCCAAAGCGATGGCGTTTAGTACCGTGGCAAGCATTCCCATTTGGTCTGCACGCACCCGGTCAAAACCCTGGGCTACACCCGAAATACCACGAAAAATATTGCCACCACCAATGACAATGCCGGTTTTTATTTCGAACTTTTTAAGGCTTGCTAATTCTTGGGCTAGAGAGGAAAGGAGAGCAGGATCAATGCCATAAGCGGCGCGGCCCATAAGGGCCTCACCGCTAAGCTTAAGAAGAACTCGCTTATATCGCGGCACCTCCTCAGCCATTATTCTTCCTCACCTACTTGGAAACGGGCAAAACGCCTAATTTGGATGCGTTCACCTGTTTTGGACATGAGTTCATTGAGCAAATCCTGAATAGTAAGGTCAGGGTTTTTAACAAAGGGTTGTTCAAGGAGAGTCACTTCCTTGTAAAACTTTTCCATTTTGCCCTGAACGATTTTTTCGATGACATTTTCGGGTTTGCCGCTTTCCTTGGCCTGAGCAATATAGATTTCTTTTTCGCGGTTTATCACTTCTTCTGGTAAGTCTTCCCGGGCTACGCAAAGAGGGTTAGCCGCGGCAATATGCATGGCAATATCATAAGCAAACTGTTGAAACTCCTCGGTGCGTGCCACAAAATCTGTTTCGCAATTAACCTCAACCATAGCGCCGAGTTTTTTGTTGGCATGGATATAAGCGGCAATTACGCCCTCTTTGGTGGCCTTTCCTGCTCTTTTGGCTGCCACCGCAAGGCCTTTCTGGCGCAATAGGTCAACAGCTTTTTCCATGTCACCGCCTGCTTCTTCAAGGGCTTTCTTGCAGTCCATAAAGCCAGCTGCGGTTTTTTCCCGCAGTTTTTTTATCATATCCATGGTTACTTCAGCCATTTTCCTCCTCCTTAACTTTTTGCTTGACTTGCTTTACTGGTTTTGTTCAGCCTGGGTTACAGTCTCTGATTCTGTTTCTGCCAGGGCCTCTGAGACTATTTCTTCAGCAAGCTTTTCAGCTTCTTCAGCCTCTCCTTCTGCTGCTTCCATCATTTCGGCTTCGATTTCTTTGTCTGTCTCCGCCTGAAGTTTTTCTTCCCAGAAGGATTTTCCTTCAAGGCAGGCATCCGCAATCCTGCTGGTTATTAGCTTAATGGCCCTGATGGCATCATCGTTTCCAGGGATAATGTAGTCGATAAGGTCAGGGTCGCAGTTGGTGTCAACAATTGCCACAATAGGAATACCAAGTTTACGAGCTTCAAGCACGGCAATGTGTTCTTTTTTGGGGTCAACAATATAAATTGCCTGAGGAAGGTCTTCCATTTCTTTGATTCCGCCAAGGTTGCGTTCGAGTTTTTGCTTAAGCCTTTCAAGCTTTAAGCGTTCTTTTTTGGGGAAACGTTCAATGGTGCCGTCTTCAAACCACTCTTCAAGTTGTTTTAATTTTTCAATACTTCTTCTTATAGTGCGAAAATTGGTTAGAGTGCCGCCAAGCCAACGGTGGTTTACGTAAAACATACCGCAGCGCTCAGCTTCTTCTTTGATAGTATCCTGGGCCTGACGTTTGGTCCCCACAAAAAGAACTTTCCCTCCGTTAGCCACGGTATCTACGATAAAATCGTAAGCTACATCGAATAGTTTGACTGTTTGTTGAAGGTCAATAATGTGGATACCGTTTCTTTCCCCAAAAATGAAAGGTTTCATCTTTGGGTTCCAGCGGCGGGTTTGGTGCCCAAAGTGGACACCAGCTTCAAGAAGCTGTTTCATGGTAAGCCTTGACATAAAAGTACCTCCTTTGGGTTTATCCTCCGCCCTCAAGGTGGCCAATTCGCATGCATGCGAACACCCAACCACCCTTAATACGGGCGTGAGTTTTGCGGGTATTTAACACCGAAGAAGAAAATTAGGCAAGCTTTTGATGTTACAAAATCAAAAATTCTTTTAGTCGCACGCCTGCAAAATAATTTCAAAGGTGGCTCCGGGGTCGTTATCGCATACTCGAATATAACCCCTGTGTCTCATAATAATCCGATAAACAATATTTAGCCCAAGGCCAGTGCCTTCTCCGGGTTCTTTCGTAGTGAAAAAAGGATCAAAAATATACTTACGATGCTCTTCAGGGATCCCTGGACCTGTATCTTTTACCTTGATGTAGATAAAGCCGTCTTTCTTTTTAGCTTTGACAATTATTTTACCTTTTCCTTTCATAGCCTGGATAGAATTTAGAAAGAGATTTACAAAAACTTGTTGTAATTCTGTTTTCCGTCCTAGAACTTTTGAGTTATTGACCTCCACATCTATATCAAACACAACAGCTTTTGTTCTTTCTGATAAGCTTACAGTTTCAATAGCGCTTTGAATTACTTCCTTAAGGCTAACTGGGGCAAGATTTTTCTCTTTCCTAGAATATTCTACCAAGGATTCTGTAATCTTCTTAATTCTTAGAACGTGATCCTGAATGCGTTTTAATTGTTCAATTTTTTTGGAATCATCTTCTTTGTTCATAAGAATTTCACAGTAACCATTTATAACTTGAAGGGGATTATTTATCTCGTGGGCAATTCCAGCAACAATGATGCCGAGACCTGCCAGTTTTTCAGCCTGTATTAATTGTTCCTGACTTTCTTTTAATTCATTAATTGTATGTTGTAACTGTTTGTTTTTTCTTTCTAGCTCATCAACATAGCCTTGGATTTCTTTTCTTACCATTTCCTCTTTATTTTTTAAAGCAGTTACCATCTTATCGAAGGCTTGGGCTAACTCTTGTATTTCTTTTATATCGCTTTTCAAGATATTTTCTTCAATTTCAGCTAGTTTTCCGTCAGCAATCTTGATTAAGTCTTCTGTTGCCCTCTTTAAAGGCATTGTAATCTTTTTTATCATTAATAATGCAATTACACTGACAATTAAAGTAGCCAAAGCTCCTATGATGATTGAAAGAAATATTGTGCTCCAAAATTCTTTTTTGACTGCTTTTCCAGATATGATAAAACAAAGTGAATACTTTTGAGTTTTACGGAGATTTTGAGGTAAAGGATTCAGGATTAAAGATTCAATGTTTTCTGTTTTGGGAATATTAATAGTAAAGTTGACTTTAAAGTGTAAGTGATCATTGTGCCATACTAGTTTATTTTCCTTGCAATTTATAATAGCTTTTTTATGAGGTAAATCTTTAACACTAACAATTAATTGATCCCCTTTAAAAAGGGCTATATTGCTAATACCAGCGATTCCGATATAAGTTTTAAATATATTTTTTAATTCCTGTTTTTTATTTAACGGTAAATAATATTTTATGTTTTCTTCTAATGATTTAGCTATTTGCTGTAATATAACTGTCTGATTTTTCCAATAGGTTCTGTTCTTAAAAAAGACATAAAGACTGGTCAAGAAAATGGAACAAGACATGATGGCAATCAATACCAAGGAAGCAAAGCGAAAATAAATACTTTTAAAATCAAAAAATTCCTTCATTTTAAGATAATATTTTTTTGATCTGTAGGAATTTTAATCTTCCAAAACTTAGCTAAATTTTTGTTTATGATGATCTTAAAATTTTCTGCAAATTCTATGTTGCAATCTCTTCCTATATAGCAATTATAAAAATTTTTGACTGCTTGGTCGATGTATTTATCTGTATCTATTTTGTAACTCAAAAAAGCTCCTCCCTCCAAAAAAACAGGCGAAAAGGTTATAACAGGTTTTCCGAATTTAACAGCAGTAACTAATGTTAATTTAATATTAGAATAATCATATAAGCTAGAATCTGGAATCATCCAAAAAATTCCGTTTTCTCTTATAGCTTTATAAAGTGTATCCGAAAATCCGTCATAATTTGTCAAATATAAGGATAATTTGATTTGTTTTTTTTCTGAAATTTCTTGGATCTTTTTGGCATATAATCTACTATTTGGAGAATAAATTAGCGCTATGGAACATGGTTCTGAAAATAATTTTTTTATAATATTTAATCTTTTATTAATGTCCGCTATGTAAAAAATTCCAGCAATATTTTTTTTCTTTGTTTTTTTTACGATGCTGTCAAATATTGTAATATCTGCTGTCATAAAAAAGAATAAATTGATATTACGGTTAATAAATTTTTTGGTTGTTTGGCTACCAAGAGTAAGGAGAAACGTGTTTTGACCTTGGCTTAATATTAAATCGGTCTCAGTTATGATTTTATCTATATTTATACCCTTTTCCTTAAGTTTATTTTCGAACTTTTTCAAAGCGTAAATGTAGTATGTTTCATGAGGAACTATAGCAATAATTTCTGCATATGTTACACGTGGTATAATTATTACGATAATGCTATAAATTATTAATAAAAATAAAAATTTTCTGTTTACCATTTGAATTCAATTCCTACAAAAATGCGTCTGTCTAATTTCGTTCCAAATTCCGTATTTATGTTTGTTTCTTTTAGTGCGTTTAAAATTTGCATGCTAAGTTTGAAATTTTTATTTATCTGATAATTTAATCCCATGTCTAAATAGAATAAATCCTTAATAAGGATGTTATTTTCTTCCTTTTCGCTGAAATAATTTGCTCCAATATAAGAACTTATTTTCTTATTCCTGAAAATTAATAAGCCTGACAATAAATGTCTTGGAAATTCTTTTCTTGTTGACGATATAGTTTTATTTTTTACATATGTGTATTCATAGTTTAATCTTAGGTTTATATTACTTGAGGTCCTGTGTTTATATTCTATGTCAAATCCCTTAATCTCCTTTTTATATTTTACAGGAATAAACTCAATTTGTGGGAAGTTAAATTTGCTTTCATAATTCATAATATTTTTCAAGTTGTAAATGAATCCAGATATCAATAAATAGTTTTTGCCGTTCTTTATATTAATAGTTATTTCATGGGCGTCTTGCTTTAAATAATCTGGATCACTTTCTTTTTGAATGTTTATCAATAGATCGTAAGGATAATTTTGCTGTCTAACACTGAAATTTTTGACATTTATATTGCTAAATAAAATTGTCGGATTGCCAAAAGATTTTGTAAAAGTGTATCGGAATGATAAATTATTCGATAGATTTATGATTGAAGATATTCTGGGAGAAATAAAAAAATCTGATATTGGGTTATAGTTTATGCGAGCTCCAACTATTAAGGAAACCTTTTTATTTAGGCTAATAAAATCTTCCCCAAAAAAGGCAAATCTGGTTTGATATTCGTTGTCTAAGAAATCTGCATTTACGGTAACGTATTCTACATTTAATCCTAAATTTAATCTTTGCTTGTAAAAATAGAAAGTTTTTTCTGCTTCTATTAAGTAATCTCCTTGTTTATAATATTGTTTTTTTACGTCTAAGCCCGAAAAGTCTAAATACCCATCTGCTAAAAAATTAGAGAATCTTAAAAAATAAGAAGGACCTTCAAGAGATATTCTAGCCCCCCAGTGATTTACATTTTTGGCATTCAATATTGTGCCTTGTCCAATGTTAAATAGGTTTAAATGGTATAAATTATTTAAGTCGCCGTGATATAATCCAATATCAATACGAGCTGTACCAAGTTTAGTCAAACGAGCTGCGGATAAGCGAGCCATTAGACGTTCCATATTAAGCTTGTCTTGTTCATAGTCATCCATGTGTTCATGCCCAAGAAATGCATAGATATGCCAAGGAGAAAACTCTTCTTTAAATATTCCTATTTCTTTCCTATAGCTTTGTGTTCCTAGTATTACATTTATTTTATTTTTTCTTATTTCTTCCGGTGTTTTGGTAACTACATTTATGGCGCCTGTTACGGCGTTTGAGCCAAAATGAACTGATGCCGGGGTACGAACCAATTCAATACGTTCAATTTCTGAAGGATCAAGCAACAAAAATGGCCAAACCGTTATCCCAATCGCTTCGATGTTATAAGGACGCCCATCCAAAAGAATTGATATTGGTGGGAACATGGCTACACCACCACGCAAAATGATATTGGCGTAGCCTGTAGAGGTATATTCCAGCAAAACCCCTGGTAGATAGCGTAAAACCCACAAAAGGTCTGGGGGATTTAAAATTTCTATATCTTTTGCTGTAATGACAGATAAAGTCCCGGGCTCTTGCGAAAAAATAGTTTCGTGTCGTGCGGCAGAGACTATCTCTTGGAGTTTTTTTTCTTCTAAAAGCGGCTCATAGCACCATACATTTTGAGCGTTTAAAAACAAAAAAAAGAGACATAATACACAAAATATGTGTCGTGACATATTCAAGACCTTTTGGTGTTTAAAATTAAAGCAATCAAAATTCCCTATATAAAAATTCTTAGGTTATGTAAAGTTTTTATTACACCTTTGCAAAATTGCAGGGCTCGGTAATACAACGTAAGGGGAGCTGTTCCTATTTTTCGTTCCGAAAAATAGGAACGGATTCTTAAACGAATCTACCTCAGAAGGACAAGCAAGAGCTCGCTCCCCTAGGAACGTTAAGTAAAAAAGTACGCTCTTCATTTTTGTATCCAATAAAGACTTTTGCCAATTCTTTTTAAGTCAATTCTTAACAATTTTTCGGTATTATCCTTAAAGAAATTAGTGGTGAGATTCATTTTTCCCCCAAGAAGCTAGGAATCTATTTAAAAAATTTTTCCCGGATTAAGAATGCTATAAGGATCAAAAATTTTCTTAATTTCTTTCATGATACTTAGCCCCGCGGGGCTTAGCTCTTTTGGCAAATAGCCTTTTTTGGTTAAACCGATACCGTGCTCTCCAGAAATTGTTCCTGAAAGTCTAAGCACCTCTGAGAGTATTTCCTCGCGCAATTTTTTGGCTTTTTCTAACTGGCTTAAGTCTTTTTTATCAAAAATGATATTTACGTGAATATTTCCATCACCTAAATGACCAAAACAAGCCACAAAAAGCCCTTTCTCTTTACCTTTTTGCTTAGCAAACTCGAGAAGGAAAGGTACTTTGCTGCGCGGAAGAACTACATCATCTGCAATTTTCCCATTAGCTATTTGCTTAAGTGCAGGAGAGATGCTACGTCTTGCCAGCCAGAGTTTTTCACGATCTTCTTTTCGGTAAGCTATTTCAACTTTAAGGCAAATTTCTTTAAGTTTTTTCTCAGCTATAGAAATATCTTCTTCTACCTGTTTTTTAGCTCCATCAAACTCTAGCAACAAAAGCGCTTTTGCCTTTTCAGGAATTTTTTCCGGCAAAAAGTTTTTCACCGCGGAAAGTGTTGTTTCATCAAGAAGTTCTGCGGTAGCGGGAAAGAGTCCCTCTTGTAATACTTTGAGAAAGGCCTCTGCAACTTCCTTAGGCCCCGAGAACCAGGCTGCTACGGTTCCCTCAAAAGGCGGCTTGGGAATAAGCTTAAGAATCAATTTTGTAATAACTGCCAAAGTACCCTCTGAGCCGGTTAAAAGATGGACAAGATCATAGCCAACCACTCCTTTCATGGTGCGGCGGCCAACGAATAATCTATCTCCCCCTGGTAGGACTACCTCAAGCCCTAAGACGTAGTCTTTGGTTGTTCCATACTTAAGCCCTTTAGGCCCGCCAGCACCGCAGGCCACGTTTCCACCGATTGTCGAAAATTCATAGCTGGCAGGATCTGGGGGATAAAAAAGCCCCCTTGCTTCTACCTCTCGCTTGAAATCTCCAGTAAAAACCCCGGGCTCTACCACGGCCACCAGGTCTTCTTCGTTTATTTCTAAGATGTGGTTTAAACGCAAGAGCGAAAGGATAAGACCTCCTTTGGATGCAAGAGAAGCCCCGGTAGTAGCTGTTCCTGCACCTCGAGGAATTACTGGAAAACGGTATTCTTGGGCAAGGGCAAGTATTTTAGCAACCTCATCAGCAGTTTCTGGCAAAGCTACTGCATCTGGTAAAAAAGACTCAGGCGAACTATCGCACGCATAAGCCTTACAATCTTCTCTCGAGGTAAGCAGCCTCTTGCCCAGAATCTTGCGTAATTCTTTTGTGATCGTTTTGTTTAGTGGGTTGAGTGTATTCTTCGATTTCACGGCAAAGGTACTCTATTTGGTATTTAAGTGAGCCTGGCTGGCTTATTTTTTTGTCTATATTTTTTACGGCATAAACTACCGTGGCATGGTCGCGGTTAAATAACTTTCCGATAGACTGGAGGCTTTCGTCAGTAAAACGCCGACACAGATACATGGCTACCTGCCTGGGAAAGGCGATCTTTTTTTCTCGTTTGCGCGAAAAAAGTTCTTCCCGACTTACCCTGAAATGTTTGCAAACAAGGTCAACGATAAAATCTTTGGTAAGCGCGGGGGTCTGAGGTGCTATTTCTTGTACCAGTTCCTGAGCTAAAGCAAGCGTTATGGGCTCACGCAAAAGGCTTGAACGCGCCACCAAACCCACAATAGCGCTTTCTATTTGCCTGATATCGCCTCGTAAATTTTTTGCAAGAAATTCTGTTACCTCTTCTGAGAGGGTAATCCCCTGTTTTTTGGCCTTGCGTTTAATAATGTTTAAGCGGGTCTGATAATCAGGGGGATTAATTTTTATGATGGCCCCTGCCTGAAAACGGCTGCGCAGACTTTCGTCTAGTTTTTCTATTTCCTGAGGGGGGCGATTCGCCGTAAAGACAACTATTTTCCCAAGATCGTAAAGATAATCCAGGGTTAGCGCTAATTCTTTTTGGGTAAAATCTTTACCTGAAAACCGATGTACCTCTTCAAGCATAAGGATTTCAAGCCCGTGGCGCAATTTTTCTTTGAAATCTTCCAAACGATCTTGCCGCAAGGCCTTAACCACGTGGGCGGTAAAATCTTGCGCGGTAAGATAGCAAATTTTCCCCTTAGAAGGATGTTGTAAGAGATGGTTTCCAATAGCCTGGCTTAAATGGCTTTTGCCAAGACCTGTTCCGGCACAAAGATAAATTATCGGGCTATCAGGGGCTTTATTAGCAATGGCCCAACAAGTGGCATAGGCAAGTCTGTTGCATTCTCCCACCACGAATTCTTCAAAAGTAAAGCGCTTTGATAGCTTTCTGCCAATAAGCCTTGTGGGGTCATAAGGAAGCTCTGCCTGAATAATGGGAGGGGAAGATTCTTCTATCACCTTGAATTTGATTTTTAAGGAAATCTTTTGTGATTTAAGGGCTTCTTCAAAATATGGAAGATAATTTTCCTTAATCCAATCAAGGCTAAACTGGTTGGGGCAAGCGATAATCAGGTGGTTTCCGTCTAAGCTTAAAAATTTTAGGGGTTTTATCCAAACCCTGAAACTTGCTTCAGGAAGTATGTTACGCAAAGTGTCCAGTATCGCTTCCCACAGTCTTTCCATAGAAGACCCCTCCGTAGTGGATGCGGCCAAGTTAACCAGACATCCTTTCGATGGTCAAAATTCATTATCCCAAAATATGGCCAGTTATGAATGTTCAAGGATCTTTTCCATTTTTCTTCATTAAAACTAGGGGTTAGTGGCAATCTTTCCTGAAAGATAAAGACAGCAAGTCTTCTAATTATTTTAAATTTAATTCGAAATTAGTGTAAGTTGATAGTAACTAATAGGTTTTTCAACAAAAAGGAAAAGTTGTAAAATCTTTATTTTTTTAGTTTTTTCTACAAAAAATAGCTTTTTTCTTCGTGACGATATAAAGGGAAGTTACAATCTAGTGGCAGAAATATTGATTTTTGGGTAAATGCTTTTACATGGCCTGTATGAAAAAAATTAGCCGCGTCCCGGATGTTTCAAGATGTTATGAAATTCTTCACGAAAACGGCGTTCCCCCTCATATTATTGCTCACTGTGAAAAAGTTTCTTTGGTTGCCTGTTATTTGACAGAGGCCCTTTGTGCGGTTGGGGAGGATCTTGATCTTGCCTTGGTTAAAGCAGCTTCCCTTTTGCACGATGTCACTAAACATATTTCCCTAAAAACAGGTGAAAATCACGCCACTTCAGCCGCTAAGCTATTAACAAGGCTTGGTTATCCTGAAGTAGCAAAAATTGTTGCCCAACACATTTTCTTAACGCCTGGGCCGCCAGGAAGCCCCATCCGCGAAGAAGAAATCGTATATTACGCAGATAAGAGGGTAATGCACGATAAAATCGTCACCTTAAAAGAACGTTTTGAAGATCTAAAAATGCGCTATGGGAAAAACCCATCTTCTATTGTTAACATCGAAAGGCTATATTTTTTGACTAAACTTCTAGAAAGAAGGCTTTTTAAAAAATTGCCCTTTGGGCCAGAAAGGTTATTGGAGTTAGATCATGCTCAAAGTAGCTTTACTTTGCGGAGGGAACTCTCCTGAAAGAGAAGTTTCTCTTAAGGGGGCAGATGCGGTTAAAAAAGCACTTTTAGCCCTTGGCCATCAAGTAATTGTTTTTGATCCTGCCAAAGATCTCCCTTTGTTTGCCCAAAGGGCCAAAGAGTTTGACGTGGCCTTTTTAGTGCTTCATGGCCCAGGGGGCGAAGACGGAACTATTCAGGGTTTTTTGGATTCTCTTGGGATTCCTTACCAAGGTGCGGGGGTCCTTGGAAGCGCCCTTGCCATGGACAAAGCCTTAAGCAAGATCCTTTATCGCCAGGCAGGTCTTGCAACCCCTAAAGCAGTGGTTGCTGAAAAAGAAAAAGATATTCCTGCTTTGGATTTTTTTCCGGTGGTGGTTAAGCCTGTTTCTCAGGGTTCAAGCGTGGGGATAACCCTTGTCCAAGATAAAAAAGAACTTTTTTCTGCGCTGGAAAGAGCGTTTTCGTTCGAGGACCAGGTGCTTATTGAAGAATACCTGGAAGGAGTTGAGTTGACCGTAGGCGTACTAGGAGATGAAGCACTTCCCGTAGTGGAGATAAGACCGGGTGAAGGCCATCTTTTCTTTGATTATAAGGCAAAATATACTCCGGGGGCCACGGAAGAAATATGCCCAGCACAAATTCCTGAAACTATTGCCCAAGAGGCCCAAAGGCAAGCCCTTGTGGCCCATAAGGCCTTGAGGCTTCGTCATTATAGTCGGACTGACTTTATCCTCAAAGGAGAAAGGCTCTACGTTCTTGAAACTAATACCATTCCAGGAATGACTGAAACAAGCCTTTTGCCTTTGGCTGCCAAGGTGGCTGGTTATTCTTTTAAAGATTTAGTGCAAAAACTCCTTGAGTTTGCGTTAACGGCATCCTGACTTCAGCCCGTCTGCTATGCGAAGGCGCACAAGTTCTGCCAATTTGTGTTTATCCCGTAAGGTAAGGCCCTTGGTGGGAATGGGTGGAAAAATTTTTATCCGCACAAGGCCAGGTCTTAGCAAGAGTTTACCTTTGGGAAGCACTTCTCTGGTGCCACAAATAGCAATAGGAACAACCGGAAGCCCGCTTTTTATAGCCAAAATAAACCCTCCAACTTTAAACGGCTGAAGTCTTCCGTCAGGGCTCCTTGTTCCTTCAGGGAAAATGAGAACAGAAAAGCCTTCTTTGGTCTTTTCCACCGCAAGCATAAGGCTTTCTAGGCCTTTGCGGGGGTTTTCTCTATCAATGGGGACACAGCCCGCAGCCAAAAGCCCCCAACCAAAAAAGGGAATTTTAAAAAGGCTTTTTTTGGCAAGCCAGGAAATTTTGTGAGGAAGTATGGTGCCTATTACCGGGATATCAAATTGGCTCTGGTGATTAGCAGCAAAAACATAATTTTCTTCGGGTCTTATGTGTTCGAGCCCACGAACTTCAAGACGCACCCCTGCAATGCGCACCATATTGCTTAGCCACAAATGCTGTATCTTAGGGATGATACGTTTTCCAGTCTGGCAGAGCGAAAGTAGGACTATGAGCGTTCCCAGGGTAGGGACAGTTATCAAAAGATAAAGGGCAAAGGTGAAGTTTCTCAAAAAAATCTCAAATTTTTTAAAGGTTTTCATTTTAACTCCGATCCGTTGCCTAGAAATAGAGTATAGAAATCTTCAAATTTTTTTTATTTTTTCTACTTATTTTTTGCCGTTATAGTAAAATAAAACATGTCAGATTCAAAGTTTCTAAAAGAAAGTAACAATAAGCATTTGCTTTCTGAGAGCGAAGTCAAGTTTCGTGCCCTTACAGACTTTGCCGCGGTTGGTATTTATCTTTACCGGGAAACTTTCATTTACGTAAATCCTGCCTTTGAAAGGATCACGGGCTACACCCTCGAAGAGCTTCGCAAGAAGAAAGTCTGGGAGATCGTGCATCCTGATTACCAGGAAATGGTAAAAGAAAGGGTGCTTGCTCGCCTGCGCGGGGAGCAGCCTTCTCCACGCTACGAAATAAAGATTATCACCAAAGATGGCCGTGAAAAATGGATAGAAATTTCGGCGTCCACCTATAAAGAAGGGGACTATTTTGTTGGCATTGGCACATTTATCGATATTACAGAAGTAAAAAATTATTCCCAAAAGCTCGCCGAAACCCTTACAGAATATAAAGCCATTTTACAGGCCTTTGAGGGTTACATTTACACGGTATCGCAAGGATTTCGGATCCGCTTTGCCAATCCCAAACTTGAGGAAAAAATCGGAAAAAAAATTGTGGGCCTTACCTGTTACGAAACCATCTTTGCCCGCAAAGAACCATGCCCCTGGTGCAGTGTTCCCCAGGTACTTGAAGGGCAAAGTGTCCAGAAAGAGATAAAAATCCCTAAGCAAGATAAATGGTATCACGTGGTAGCTACCCCCTTGGTTTATCCAGATGGCGAAAGGTTTTTCTTCCATTTAATGGTTGACATTACCCAGCAAAAAAAGACCCAACAGGAATATCTTCGTGCAACAAAACTTGAGTCTCTTTCCCTTTTAGCAAGCGGTATTGCTCATGATTTCAATAATTTCCTTACGGCTATTCTTGGAAATCTTTCCCTTTTGCGTTTGCGATTACAAAAAAAGCTTTCTCCAAAAGAAGAAAAACTCATAAAACAGGCAGAAAAAGCCTGTCTCAAAGCCCAAGGTCTTACCAAACAACTCCTTACCTTTGCCAAAGGTGGTTCTCCTATTAAAAAAGCCGCCCCATTAAAAGATCTTTTGGAAGAGACTATTTCCTTTTGTTTGAGGGGGTCAGATATTACCTGGGAATTGAAAGTAGAAGATGATCTTTTCCTGGTGGACGTAGATACCGTTCAGTTTGGCCAGGTAGTTAGCAATTTGGTCATAAATGCTAAACAGGCCATGCCCCAAGGGGGAAGACTTTGGGTCTCAGCTAAAAATCTTGTCCTTGATGAGCCTCAAGGCTCCCTTAAACCTGGCAAGTACGTAGAAATTTCTTTTCGAGATGAAGGGAAAGGAATCCCTGAAAAATATATCCACAGGATTTTTGACCCATATTTTACTACCAAAAAAGAAGGAAGTGGCCTTGGGCTTGCCATTTGTTATTCCATTGTGAAAAATCACGGAGGCCATATCGAAGTCTTTTCCAAAGAAGGGTCAGGGACAACCTTCAAAATCTATCTTCCAGCAAGCAAAAAAGAAAAATTTGACACGCCGTCTTTAGTGCAGCAGGAAATTTTTAAAGGACAGGGCAAAGTACTTGTTTTCGACGACGAAGAAACAGTTAGAGCCACCTTGCGCGAAGGGCTTGAGCTTGCTGGTTTTCAAGTAGAAGAGGCGCAAGATGCCCAGGAAGTTTTAAAGAGGGCCAAGGATCAGACCTTTGATCTTGCTATTCTTGATCTTACCGTGCCAGGGGGCATGGGGGCCAAAGAAATCTTTCCCTTTTTAAAGAGTTACAACCCCAAAATAAAAACCATTCTCATCAGCGGGTATGTTCTTGATTATGAAAAACACAAAGAATTCGATGCTATCCTGAAAAAACCTTTTACTTTGCAAGAACTTTTTGAAACGATAAGGAAGCTTTTAAATGCTTAGAGTGGGTGAGCTTTTTCTCGTCGGACTCTCTGGCCCTGAGCTGACATTATATGAACAGGAAGCTATAAAGGAATTTACCCTTAGGCATTTTATTTTTTTTAAACGCAATCTCCTTGAAAAAGAACAAATTAAATCCTTGCTTATCAAGATAAATGAGATCTCAGGCCCGGGGCTTCGAGCCCTTGATCAAGAAGGAGGGCCGGTTGCGCGACTGAAGCCCCCACTTTTTCCAGCGATAAAGGCCCCTTTTGATCTTGCAAATGATAAAGATCCTGAGGCGGCTGTAGCAAAAGAAGCAGCTCTTTGTGCCAGGGAGCTTAAGGCCTACGGTTTTAACTTTAATCTGGCTCCAGTGCTTGACCTTGGAGGCGAAAACGCCCCCTCTTTCCTTCGGGGCAGAACCTTTGGAGAAGATGCTTCTTTGGTGGCCCAACTTGGGGAAACCTACATAAAAACTTTTCATTCATACGGCGTTTATACCTGTGCCAAACACTTTCCTGGCCTTGGAGGAGTAGCCATTGATCCCCACCAAAATCTTCCTGTGAAAAATTCTTTTTCTGAGGATGACTTAAGACCTTTTTACCAGGCTATTGCTGCCAAAGTCCCTGCCATCATGACAACCCATTTGATTATAAGCACTTTTGATGGTGTTCCTGCTACTTTTTCTAAGCAAATTGTCAGGTTTTTGCGCGAAAAAATGGGTTTTACTGGCCTTTTACTCACCGATGACCTATACATGGGAGGGGTTTCTTTACCCCTTGAAGAAGCAGTGCTTAAGGCCGTGCTCTCTGGCCATGATCTTATTCTTTTATGCCAGAATTTTTCCCAGACCATCAAAATTATTGAAAATTTCGCAAAAGAAGTAAGAAATAGCCCCTCACTTCAAAACCGGGTAAAAAAGGCACTAGTTAGGCAGGAATCCCTCTTAAATTTCTTTGCGTCTTGCCTTGGCAAAAGTTAAATGTTAAAGCCTTGAAAGCTGAAAGTTGGGAGGAGTGTCATGCTTGATTTTCTGAGGCAGCGTGCAGGCTCTTGGCTTGTTAAAATCATCCTTGGTGCCATTATCATCGTCTTTATTTTCTGGGGTGTAGGGACTTTTCGCACAGGAAAACGAAATATCCTTGCTGAAGTAAACGGTGCGCCCATCACTTTTGAGGAATTCCAAGCCCTTTACGCCCAAAAAATGAACCAACTACGTAATCTTTTTGGCCCGAACTTAAATGACGAACTCCTAAAAAGGCTCAATCTCCCGGCGCAGGTCTTTGAGGATCTGGTAAGACGCAAAATCATGCTTCAGGTTGCTGAAAAGATGGGAGTTCAAGTCTCTACAAAGGAGCTTCAGCTAGCTATTTCTCAAATCCCTATGTTTCAGACAAATGGCCGTTTTGATCCTCAAAAGTATCGGCTAATTTTGCGCGAATTAAGACTTGCTCCAAAAGACTTTGAAGAAATGATCAGGGCAGAGTTTATCGAAGCAAAAATAAGACACATGCTTCTTACACCCATCAGGGCTACCTCTTTTGAAACTAAAGAATGGTATTCTTTTGAAAATGAAAAAATTAAACTTCTTTATGCCAAACTTTCTATATCTAACTGTGAAGCAGAAGTAAAAGTTACAGAAGATAAACTTAAGAAATATTATGAAACAAATAAGGAGAAATATCGCACCAAATTAAAAATAGCTCTTACTTATTATTTACTACCATTTAAAGAGCTAGAAAAAGAATTAAAAATCTCAGAAGAAGACCTTAAAAACTATTATGAATCACATAAAAACGAATTTACTGAGCCTGAAAAACGCAAAATCAGGCATATTTTGATTACCAAAAAGAAGAACGAAACTGAAGAAGAATTTTTAGCCCGTGCTCAAAAAATTAGAAAAAAGATTAAAAGCGCAGAGGATTTTGCCAAAGTAGCAGCTAAATATTCTGATGATCCGCACTCCAAAAAAGAAGGAGGGGATCTCGGCTGGGTAACTGCAAACGAAGTATTTGAAAATCTCCGTGAAGTAATCTTTTCCGCAAGAGAAGGGGAGATCCTTGGTCCTGTGCGAAGCCCCATGGGGTACCACATAATTTTAGTTGAAAAGATAAAACCCGCTAAGACCAAACCTTTATCTCAGGTTAAAGCCCAGATTGAACAAAAACTTAAAGAACAAAAGCTTAAGGCTTACGCCTGGGATAAAGCGGAAAAACTTTACGATGAGATTATTTTAACGGGAGGCCTTGAGGCCTGGGCAAAAAAAGAACACAAAAAACTCGTAACAACTCCTGAGTTTGTGCCAGCAAATCCCCCTGAGGACCCCAATCTTACCCCTGAAGTCATTGCCGCTGCTCAGAGGCTTACGCAAGGTGAGATGGGATCTCTCATGGAAGTGCCAAACGGAATCATAATTTTTAAGCTTGCTAAAAAAGAACCTCCGCATATTCCTCCCTTTGATAAAGTGAAAGACAAAGTTAAACAGGATTTTGTTCGTGAAGAAGCAGCTAAGCTTTGCGGGAAAAAAGCTGAAAAAATCCTATCCGAACTCAAAAAGGGGAATTTAGAGCAAATTTCCCAAAAATATGGGCTCAACTTTAAAGAAACCGACTTTTTCCCAAGGAAGGAAACACAAGTCCCAGGGATCCCTCAAGAGGTATTGTCCATGGCAAGAGGGCTTGGTAAGCCTGGAGAATGGATTTCTGCGCCAATTCTTGCAAAAGATGCTTTTTATTTTGTAAAGCTTTCTGCTACCAAACCTGCTGACTTAAAAGAATTTGAAAAAGAAAAGAAAAATCTTCAGGAGCTTTTAACTGCCAAGAAGCGTAAAGAGGCCTTTGACGACTGGTACCAAGCTTTACGGGAAAGAGCGCAAGTAAAGCTTTACCATGAACTTCCCAAACTTTAGGAGGTTTCATGCCAAAGAGGCAAGACCTTAAAAAGATTCTAATCATAGGTTCAGGGCCCATTGTTATAGGTCAAGCTTGTGAGTTTGATTACTCTGGGACTCAAGCGTGCAAAGCCCTTCGCGAAGAGGGCTACGAAATAGTCCTGGTAAATTCAAACCCTGCCACCATTATGACTGACCCGGAAATGGCAGACCGCACCTATGTAGAACCCATTACTCCCGACGTGGTGGCAGAAATTATCAAAGAAGAACGTCCAGATGCCTTACTTCCAACCCTTGGAGGACAAACAGGCTTAAACGTTGCCTTTGAGGTGGCTCGTCGCGGGGTTCTTGAAAAATATGGCGTTGAGATGATAGCCGCCTCAGCAGAAGTGATCCGTAAGGCTGAAGACAGGCTTGCCTTCCGCGAGGCGATGAAAAACATAGGGCTAAAGGTCCCTGCCAGTGAGATTGTAACCACTCTTTCTCAGGCCTTTTCTGCGGCGGAAAAAATCGGCTATCCCATTATCGTGCGTCCAAGCTTTACCCTTGGGGGCACTGGTGGCGGGGTGGCTTATAATCGCGAAGAACTCGAAGAAATCGTCACAAGGGGCCTTGAGCTTTCTCTCATCCATCAGGTGATGCTTGAAGAAAGCGTGCTTGGCTGGAAAGAGTTTGAGCTTGAGGTCATGCGCGACAAAAACGACAACGTGGTCATCATCTGCACCATTGAAAATTTCGATCCCATGGGAGTCCATACGGGAGACTCCATTACCGTGGCCCCTTCTCAGACTCTGACCGACCGTGAATATCAGCGCATGCGTGACGCAGCCATTGCTATCATGCGTGAAATAGGAGTTGACACCGGGGGTTCAAACGTTCAGTTTGCCATCCATCCGCGCACCGGGGAAATGGTTGTCATTGAAATGAACCCCAGGGTCTCGCGATCCTCTGCCCTTGCCAGTAAGGCCACTGGTTTTCCCATTGCCAAAATCGCCGCTAAACTTGCCGTGGGTTATACCCTTGATGAAATCCCAAATGACATCACCCGGGAGACCATGGCCTCTTTTGAGCCCACTATCGACTATGTAGTAGTAAAAATCCCGCGTTTTACCTTTGAAAAATTCCCTGAGACCCCTGATGAATTGACAACCTCCATGCGTTCTGTGGGCGAAACCATGGCCATTGGGCGCACTTTCAAAGAAGCGCTTCAAAAGGCGCTTCGCGGCCTTGAAATAGGAAGGGCAGGGCTTGGGGCTGACGGCAAATCTCCTTCTGATACCGGACACCTTCCTCCCCGGGAGCTCATCATTGAAAAGCTGCGCATCCCTAACAGTGAACGCATTTTCTATATCCGTGAGGCCTGTAAGGCAGGTTTTTCTACTCAGGAAATATATGAGTTGACTTATATTGACCCCTGGTTTTTAGAACAAATTCGCCAGATAGTTGCCAAAGAAGACGAAATAAAAAGTACAGGCAAGGCCATTTTTGAACCTGAAAAACTTTACGAAATCAAAAGATACGGGTTTTCTGATAAGCAGCTTGGCTTCCTGCTCAAGATGGACGAAGAAGAAGTTGTCAGACGCCGCAAGGAAGCCGGCATTCGCCCTGTTTACAAATTAGTTGATACCTGTGCCGCGGAATTTGAAGCCTACACCCCTTACTACTACTCAAGCTACGAGGTTGAAAACGAAGCCCGCACTTCTAAAAATCGAAAGGTTATGATCCTTGGCGGAGGCCCAAACCGCATTGGGCAGGGCATTGAATTTGATTATTGCTGTGTGCATGCTTCTTTTGGTCTGCGTGAGTTAGGCATTGAGTCCATCATGGTTAACTCAAACCCAGAGACCGTTTCCACAGATTATGACACTTCAGACAGACTTTACTTTGAACCCCTTACCTTTGAAGACGTGCTTCATATTTATGAACAGGAAGCCCCTGAAGGGGTAATAGTTCAGTTCGGGGGGCAGACTCCCCTTAATCTTGCCGTGCCTCTGGCCAGGGCAGGTGTTAATATTCTTGGCACTACCCCAGATAGCATTGACCGAGCTGAAGACCGGGAACGTTTCACCGCCTTACTTGATAAACTCGGGCTTAAAAAACCTCCCGCAGGAACAGCCTTTACCATCGAAGAAGCCGTAAGGATTGCTAACAGGATCGGCTATCCCGTGCTGGTTAGACCTTCTTACGTATTGGGTGGCCGGGCAATGCAGATCGTCTGGGACGAGCACAGCTTAAAGACTTACATGGAAACGGCGGCCCGTGTTAACCCCGAGCATCCGGTGCTCATCGACAAGTTCTTGGAACATGCCATAGAAGTTGACGTTGATGCCATTTCTGACGGTGAAATCACAGTGGTCGGCGGTATTATGGAACATATCGAAGAAGCAGGAATCCACTCAGGGGATTCTGCCTGTGTGCTTCCGCCTATCTCTATTGATCGCGATCTAATAGAAGAAATTAAAGCTGCCACCAAGGCCCTTGCCAAGGAGTTAAACGTAGTAGGCTTAATGAATATCCAGTTTGCCATTAAAGGAAAAGAGCTTTACGTGCTTGAAGTGAATCCGCGGGCTTCGCGCACGATCCCCTTTGTTTCCAAGGCCATAGGAGTACCCCTTGCAAGGCTTGCTACCTGGGTGATGATGGGGAAATCCCTTAAGGAAATAGGTTTTACTAAGGAAATAGAGCCCAGACATATTTCGGTAAAAGAGGCAGTTTTTCCGTTTAGACGTTTTCCCGGGGTTGACGTCCTGCTAGGGCCAGAGATGAAGTCCACTGGCGAAGTTATGGGCATTGACTTTGATTTCGGCATGGCCTTTGCCAAAGCTCAACTTGCCGCTGGGATGCGTCTTCCCACCGAAGGAAAAGTCTTTCTTTCGGTAAAAGACCAGGACAAACCACTTGCGGTTCCTATCGCCAAAGAACTAGTTGAACTCGGCTTTAAGATAGTGGCCACCAAGGGCACAGCTAAAGTTTTGAGAATTTCTGGGGTGCCAGTTGAAGAAATTCCCAAAATTTCCGAAAAAGTGCGCCCCAATGCCATTGATATGTTAAAAAACGGCGAGTTTTCCCTGGTGATAAATACCGCTGAGGGCAAAGAAAGCCGCCAGGATGCTTATCTCATCAGGCGCTACGCCATGGAGCTTGAAGTGCCTTACGCTACCACCATTTCCTGTGCCAAGGCCATGGTGCAGGCCATAAAACGCTTAAAAGAAGCGCGCCTAGAAGTCCGCCCGCTGCAGGAATATTATCGCAACCTGCCAGAGTGTTTTTACAGCAAAAAATAACTTGGTTTTTCGGTAAAAATCTTTCCTGAAGAGGGAGCAAGTCTTTTGCTTGCTGCCTCTTTCTTATTTGCTTAATCAACCCGTCTTTTTTGCCGATAACAACGGAGAGAACAAAAAGGCGGGGGTTTTATGGATCTTGGTACTGTAATCGGTCTGGTACTTGGTATAGTACTTCTTCTGGGATCGATTGTCCTTGGTGGAAGTGTAGGAATTTTTATCAATATTCCTTCGATTTTGGTCGTTGTTGGGGGAACTATAGCGGGTTCTTTTATATCCTTTTCCCTTGCTGATGTCTTAGGCTCTATAAAAATCGCTATGAAGGCCTTCTTTAACAAGATTGACCCCCCAGAAGAAATAATCAAAGAACTTACGAATTTAGCTAACATTGCCCGGCGTGAGGGGCTGCTTAAGCTTGAAAAACAACCCATAAGCAATCCCTTTCTTAAGAAGGCCATTATGTATTGCGTGGATGGCCATGAGGCCGAGTTCATTGAGGAGGTCTTATCAAAAGAAGTCTCTCTTATGATTGAACGCCACGAGACCGGGCAAAAGCTTTTTAGGACCATGGCGGATCTTGCCCCTGCCTTTGGAATGATTGGAACCCTTATCGGTCTTGTTCAGATGCTCTCAAGCATGGATGACCCTAAGTCCATTGGTCCTTCCATGGCGGTTGCTCTTTTGACCACTCTTTATGGTGCGGTTATGGCAAACCTCTTTTTTGCCCCTATCGCCAATAAACTGGAGCTCCGCTCGCAAGAAGAACAGCTTAATTACCGGCTTATTATCGAGGGAGTAATCGGGCTTCAAAAAGGGCTTAACCCCCGGGTGCTCGAAGAGATTCTTAAGGCCTTTTTGCCTCCCAAAAAACGCGGAGAGGGTGAAGGTGGTGAGTAATGGCCAAAACTGAACCCCAGCGCAAAAAAAACGAGGGAGGCGGAGCACCAAAATGGATGACCACCTTTGCCGACCTTATGTCTCTGCTCATGTGCTTTTTCGTTTTGCTTCTTTCCTTCTCAGAGATGGATCCCGCAAAATTTAAAGAAGTAGCAGGATCATTGCGCGATGCCTTTGGCGTGCAGCGCGAAGAAATTGTCTTTCAGTTACCCAAAGGGATTAGCGTAGTAACCACTGAGTTTCCACCTAAATTTACCGTAGATGACTTGCTTGAGCGAATCCGCGCTACGGTAAAACTTGAAATGATAAAAGGGGAGATCCAGATAGAAAGCTTAAAAGACCGCGTTGTCTTGCGTTTCAAGGACGAAGTTATGTTTCCTAAAGGTAGCGCTGAGCTTACTCCCCGGGCCAAGCAAATCCTCTTAAAAGTAGGAGAAATTCTGGAACTTTTTGACGGAGAAATCATAGTCGCAGGCCATACCGATGATACGCCCATTGTGAGGGGAAAATATCGTTCCAACTGGGAGCTTTCTGCGGCAAGGGCGGTTTCTGTGGTAGAGTTTTTGCTTAAACACAAATTTGTACTCCCGCGGCAGGTGGCTGCCGTAGGTTACGGCCCAAGCAGGCCCCTTTACCCCAATGATACTGAAAAGCACCGGGCAGCTAACCGACGGGTTGAAATAATTTTGCTTCAACAAAAAAATCCGCTTCTTAAGTACCAGGAAGCGTTCTCTGGTGCTAAAGAACAGGAACCTTTGCCTGAGGAGGCCAAATGAGCGAGGAAAAAAGAAACTATATCCGCATATATGACCACGTTCTTTTACGTTTAAAACCCCTCAGCCGTGAAGAATTCGAACGCAAGCTTGAAAATTACCGTGAGGGCAAGGAAAGCCCCTGGATTGACCCCATTCGTCCGCCAGGAGAAGTACTCAAACTTGAAACTTACCTTAAACGTCTTAGGGACAAAGACAGGGACCTTGCAGGAGTTCTCCAGATACTGAACCACAAGCTTGATCGTATTTTGATAAAACTCCTTGGGGAGGAATTTTTAGAAGGTTTTCAGGAAACAGAGGCCAATCTTAGTGCTGGTGGGTTAAGGATTCGTTTCCCCAAAAAGCTAGAGGTTGGGGCTATCTTTGAAATAGACCTTGGGCTTTTGCCGG
This sequence comes from Thermodesulfatator atlanticus DSM 21156, assembly GCF_000421585.1. NCBI lineage: Bacteria > Pseudomonadati > Thermodesulfobacteriota > Thermodesulfobacteria > Thermodesulfobacteriales > Thermodesulfatatoraceae > Thermodesulfatator > Thermodesulfatator atlanticus. The sequence goes on along the minus strand of NZ_ATXH01000001.1, from coordinate 124,292 downwards.
ACTGGATTTTTATTAAAACCTTTGGAGAAGTTATCCGCGTGGAAAAAAGTGAAGAAAACGGTTACGAAGTTGCTTTTAAGTTCATCTGGATAACCGAAGCTGATCAAGACAAGCTGGTGCAACACATTTTTAGACAGCAGGTCCTTCAACTAAAAGCCACCAAAAGGGTACAAAAATCTTAGAGGCAAGCACCACAGCGCTTACATTTCCCAAGATGGCAGGGCGGGCTTGTTTTCCCCTGGCGAGCCCGTACCCATTCTTCATACAAAAATTCTTTTTTAACCCCTAAGTCTATTACCTCCCAGGGGAACAGCTCTTCTTTTTGGCGCTCTCTGGCAAGAATAAAAAGCGGATTTAGGGGCAGGCTTGCAAAGGCCTGAGATAGATTTTTCCCCCTGGCTAAAGCCAGGATAAAGTTTTTAAGGCGTCTATCTCCTCTTGCGATAAGGGCCTGCATGGCAGCCCATTTGGGAAGATCTGCGGTAAACCTGGTACTTGCTATTTTGCGTGATTCCTTTTTTAACCAGGTAATTTTCTTTTTAAGGGAGCCTTTGTTTTCAAAGGGTACCCACTGAAAAGGCGTGTGCGGCTTTGGGACAAAAGAAGCCACGCTAAGTCTTATTTCAACCACGTATCCTTTAGGGCGTGTTACCTTATCAAGGGTGTGTCTTATTTTTTTTGCTAAGTTTACAATTCCCCTTAAGTCTTCATCAGTTTCAAAGGGAAGGCCTATCATAAAATAAAGTTTAAGGGCTTTTATACCTTCTTTAGCAAGGAGTTCTGTGGCAGAAAGAATTGCTTCTTCGTCTAATCCCTTGTTTATGATGCGTCTTAGCCTTTCGGTGCCAGCCTCAGGGGCAATAGTAGCAGTTTTTTGCCTAACCAAAAGCCTTGCAAAGTCTTCTGTAAGGGCGTCAGCCCTAAGGGACGAAAAAGTGATCGTGCAGTCTTTGGCAAGAAGCCTCCTGGCAAGTTCAATGATGGTTTCTTGGTTTGCAAACTCAAGCCCCACAAGCCCTACCTTAGCCTTATCAGGGATAAAAGATACGGCTTTATGAAGAATCTCTTTGGGCCAGGGCCTTGGCGGGCGATAAAGGATGCCTGCCGCACAAAAACGACACCCACGCCCGCAGCCTCTTCCCACTTCCAAAAGGTAAGTATCTGCAAATTCAGTTTCTTTGGTGATAAGACCCGAAAAGGGAGGACGGCTTATCTCTTGGGTAAAGACTCTTTTTATAGGAGCAGTCTTTATCTCTTTTAAAAAGCCGTCTGCATCAAAAGAGACTTCGTATTTGGCATCAAGATAACAGGGGATCTCTTCGATAGCTTTTTCACCCAAAAGGGCAGAAACCAAGTCTGCAGAAAAAGCTTCTATTTCGCCAATCAAAAAGCCATCCACAAAAGGGGTGAAAGGATCAGGGTTAAGCCAGGTAGCAATGCCCCCTGCCAGGATAGGACTATCTTTTTTTCTCTCAGTCCTCAGGGGTGGTATGCCTGCTTGTTCTAAGATTTTTACCAGGTTAACAAGGTCAGCTTCAAAAGAAACTGAAAAAAGGACAAGGGAAAAATCAGTAAGAGGTCTGTTTGATTCCACCGAACGCAGGGGTTTTCCGTCTTCTGGGAGAAAAAATCTTTCGCAAACTATTTCGTCGTATGCGTTTAATGTTTCATAAACCAGGCGAAAACCAAGATTTGACATGCCCACGTGGTAGGTGTTGGGAAAGACAAGGGCTACGGGAACTCTTCCACGCCAGCGCTTTTTGAATACGCCTTTTTCACTGGTTAATAATGATGGCATCTTTTATCCGACAAAGTGTCATCACGAAGCGACTTGTACGCCCGCGAGATCCCATCCCTTCGCTTTCCGAGATTGCTTCGCTTCGCTCGCAATGACCACCAAGGCGTCATCGCGAGGAGGCCCGTTAGGGCCGACAAAGCGATCGCTTTCCCGAACATAGTGAGGGATCTAGATTGCTCACTGTGTTGTAAAATATCACCTGTTTTATGCTTACAAATGACATTTTTGAGACCTTTGCAAAATTGTCGAGATCAGTATTGCAAGCACAACCACAAGGGCCTTAAGAAAAGATGTTTTGCAAAGGTCTCATTTTTGTTAGTAGAATACCTGGCTTACTAAAAAAGTCATCTTTTTCGGTAAGTAACAAGATATTTTTAACCCTGTAAGAGCATTTTGACGAGCACGTCGCCTAATGATGACTGGTGAGGGTAAGATATTCGCAATGACGTTTTATTTCTGAGAGATTAGTTGGTGGACCTTTTTGAAGCAAAGATTCATGACCAAACGCCCGCCAGCTTTTTTAGCAAGATCTTGTGCCTCCTCGCTTACAATGCCTTCTTGCAACCAGATGTTTTTTATGCCACAGGATAAGGCCTCACGTACAATAGGTGGGACCTGGTCGGCACGCCTAAAAATAATAACAGTGTCTATTTTTTCTTCCGCAGGAATCTCAGAGAGTCGCCGATAGCATTTTTGGCCAAGGATTTCTTTTTGTCCGGGATTAACCGGGACTACTTTGAATCCGTGCTCAAGCAAATATTTCATTACCTGAAAGCTTGGGCGTTCTTCTTTAGCGCTTGCCCCAACAATGGCTATGTTTTTGCTTTGAGAGACTATTTCTTTAGCTAAGGCGGAAATATCGGTGTAATTAGGCAAAGTACATTCTCTTTTCATGAAAGCTCGCAAAGAAACGTTTTTAATTTTTCTTTCAACTCAGCTAAGGCCTTTCCTCGGTGGCTTAGCTTATTTTTTTCTTCCAAGGTAAGTTCAGCGGCGGTTTTTCCAAGCTCTGGCACCAAAAAAACGGGATCGTAGCCAAAACCAAGGTTTCCTTTGGGTTCTTCGGTAATTTGCCCTTCCCAGACTCCCTCAGCCTTAAACCATTTGCCAGAGGGATGATAAACCACCATTACACACTTAAAACGTGCGCTTCGTTTTTCAGGAGGGATTCCTTCTAATTCTTTAAGGAGCTTGGCAATATTGGCCTCATCAGTGGCATCTTCTCCGGCAAAACGCGCGGAATAAACCCCAGGGGCTCCGCCTAAGGCATCTACCTCAATCCCTGAGTCATCAGCAAGACAAAGCTCCCCAGTGGCCTCAGCAACTTCTTTGGCCTTTTTAAAGGCGTTTTCAAAAAAAGTCTTGCCAGTTTCTTCTACCTCTGGAGCCTGAGGAAAATCCCCTACACTTTTTACTTCAACGGGAAGATCAGCTAAAAGGGCCTTTATTTCTTTTATTTTTCCCGAATTTCGCGTGGCAAGCACCAAGGTGATTTTTTCTTTAGGCATTTTTAAGCACCTCTTGTTGCACGGCACAAAGCTCTTTTATGCCTTTTAAGGCCAAAGTCTTCATTTTTTCAAATACTTCCCAATCAAAGGGTTCTTTTTCTGCGGTGGTCTGAATTTCAACGATTTTTTCATCGTTAGTCATAACAAAATTGGCATCAACCTCTGCGACAGAGTCTTCTTCGTAGGAAAGATCAAGAAGCACTTCGCCTGCCACCATGCCACAACTTATGGCTGCAAGATGGTGTTTTATAGGATCATGAGCAAGAAGGCCTTCTCTCATAAGCTTACGAAAGGCAAGAGCCAGGGCTACCCATGCCCCTGTTATTGAGGCAGTACGCGTGCCACCATCAGCCTGGACAACGTCGCAATCAACCCAAAAAGTGCGCTCGCCAAGAAGGCTTAAATCAACCACCGCTCGCAGGCTTCTTCCAATAAGGCGCTGGATTTCATAAGAGCGCCCCTTTTTGCCAGAGGTTTCACGCGGCGTGCGTGTATGGGTTGAGCGGGGAAGCATGGCGTATTCTGCGGTAATCCAGCCCATGCCTGTGTCTTTCAAAAAGGCGGGGACTTTTTCTTCCACAGAAACGCTGCAAATAACTTTGGTTTCTCCAAGCTCAATTAAGGCTGAGCCCTCAGCATACTTAAGGTAATGAGGGATTATCTTTACTGGTCTTAATTCGTCTGGTTTTCTTCCATCTGGGCGCATGTTTCTTTTTTAACAGCTAAGTTTTTTTCGTCAAATTTTTCAGCCATTTCTAATGATAATTCCAGCTGGATAACCCTGGTAGGGCAAATATTTAAACAATTTAGGCAACGAATACACTCTGGGCCGTTTAACTCCTCAGGGACTTTGAGGTTAAGGGGACATATTTTTTCGCACAGATGGCAATCAAGGCAGTCTTCCTTGCGCCAGGTGAGTTTAATAAGGCTTAACCTGTTGAAAAGCCCGTAAAGCGCGCCAAGGGGGCAGAGTACCGCACAAAAAAAGCGGAAATAAAAAACACAAAGAACCATGATGGCCAGAAGTAACATAACTTTCCAGTAAAAAAGGAAACCAACAAGGGCTCGCAAAGAATCGCGCAAAGAAAGATTTATGAGCCCTGCTTCAAGGGTTCCTGCCGGGCAAATGAGGTTACAAAACCAGGGTTTCCCATAACCAGTCTGGGTGACCATAATAGCAGGAAGCAAGATAACAAAAATTGCGAGCAAAACATACTTTACAAGGTAAAGTTTACGTGGAATTTCAAGCTTGCTGGTCTTTATGCGAAAGATTAGCTCCTGCAAAAAACCAAAAGGACAGATCCACCCGCAGACAACCCTTCCCAAAAAAATTCCGTAAAGAAAAAGAAACCCAAGCACATAAGAAAGAGAAGCCAGGGCCTGGGCCTTTAAGAGCCGCAAACTAAGAAGACTTTGCTGAAGGGCTCCAAGAGGGCAGGCAAAAAGTGCTGCAGGACAGGAATAACAATTAAGCCCCGGGAAGCAAAGTCCTTTCAAAGGGCCGCGGTAAAGGGCCTTTTGCCACAAAAAGGCAATATTGGCATTGGCAAGGAGGGTGAAGATGAGTTGCGAAAGGGTGCGCTTTTTAAACTTCATTCAAGCCCCATGCAGGAAAGGCAAAGGGATACTGCGCGTGACCACACAAAGCGAAACCCATCGTGGGCAAAGCCGTAAAGCAAAAGCCCTGCTCCTGCCAATAAAATTACTTTAGGAAAGTGCCTCATTTTTCTTTAAAGCTTGCTCTTGACCCTTTTTACCTTTTCCCCTAGGTGTGTTTCCTTGTCTCTACGGTCGTCTATTTTAATGGCCATATACACTCTCTTAGCTCCAGCTTTAAAAGGGATTTCATGGAGTTCGCGGGCAATTTTTAACAAAGTATCAACATCACCTTCGATAATAGTTCCCATGTCTGTAAGGGCATGGGGGATGTTTTTCTCTATGAGGTATTTTTCAATGTCTGCGATGTATTTGCTAAGGCTTGTTGAACCAGTGCCCAGAGGAATAATGCTTATGTCCATAAGTGCCATAGCCTGCCCTCCTATCACCCGGTCATCATAAGGATCCGTTCCTATTTTTCGAAACGAAAAACGGGAACGGATCCCAGGGCTTGAAACCCTGATGATCGGCAATTTTGCAAAGGTCTTTTTAATATAACTAGTAAAGTTGAAGTTGACGATTACAAGAAATGAAATCTCTTCCCAGACGAAAATTTAGCTTGCTATCTGTTTCATTTTCTTGTCATTATTAAAAGGAAACCTTGGACTAGGATCCTTCTTTTTTTGGAACGAAAAATAGGAACGGATCCCTAAGCTTAAAAAACTGATCTCGGCAATTTTGCGAAGGTCTTAAAAAACAAAAGCATTTGGAGGAGGTCCTTTATGGGAGAAATTTTACAGATATCTGCGCGGGAAATTTTAGACTCAAGGGGAAACCCCACTGTTGAAGTGGAGGTATGGCTTGAAGGAGGGGCTTACGGGCGCGCTGCAGTCCCATCTGGCGCATCCACCGGCTCCTATGAAGCCCTTGAATTAAGAGATAAAGACGACACCCGTTACCATGGCAAAGGTGTTCTGCGTGCTGTTGAAAACGTAAACAACGTCATCGCCCCTGAGCTTGTCGGGATGGAATCAACCGCGCAGGCTGAAATAGACCTAACCCTTCTTGAGCTAGACGGTACGGAAAACAAAAGGCGCTTGGGTGCTAATGCAATTTTGGGAGTTTCCATGGCGATAGCTCAAGCCTCTGCCCAGGAGCTAGGGCTTCCCCTTTACGCCTATCTTGGTGGGGTAGGGGCCAAGGTCTTGCCTGTTCCCCTTATGAACGTGATAAACGGCGGAGTCCATGCTGACAATGCCCTTGATATTCAGGAGTTTATGATTGTTCCACTTGGGGCCCCAAGCTTTTCTGAGGCACTGCGATTTGGCGCAGAAACTTATCATACGCTTAAAAAGATTCTAAAAGAAAAAGGTTATCGTACTTCTGTGGGTGATGAAGGTGGTTTTGCCCCTGAAGTTCAAAGCACTGAAGAGGCCCTTGAGATACTTGTCAGTGCTATTGAAAAGGCGGGTTACCGCCCTGGAGAAGATATTGCCCTTGCCCTTGATGCCGCGGCAAGCGAATTTTTCAAAGATGGCAAGTATGAAATCGAAGGTAAAAGCCTGAGTGCTAAAGAATTGGTTTCTTTTTATGAAAAGCTTATCACTAAATTCCCTATCATTTCCATTGAAGATGGCTGTGCTGAGGACGATTGGGAAGGCTGGAAGCTTCTCAACGAGCGTCTTGGCGGCCGCATTCAGCTAGTAGGAGACGATATTTTTGTCACCAACATTAAGCGCCTTTCCCGTGGCATTGAAGAAAACGTAGCTAACGCCATTTTGATTAAACTTAATCAGATTGGCACGGTCTCTGAGACCCTTGATGCCATCCGTATGGCCCAGACTTCTGGCTGGCGCACGGTGGTATCTCACCGTTCAGGGGAAACCGAAGACACCTTTATTGCTGACCTTTCAGTCGCGGTAAACAGCGGCCAAATTAAAACAGGGGCTCCCTGCCGAAGCGAAAGGGTGGCCAAATATAACCAGCTTCTTCGTATTGAAGACGACCTTGGGGCGGCGGCAATTTTTGCCGGTAAAGATGCCTTTCGTTCATGACCCAAGGGCGCAAAGAATTCTTTGAAGCCTTTTATCAGAGGGTTGGCCAAAATTATGCCAGAGGCCGACCCTCTCGTTTTGAAACAAGGCTTGCCCTTGAAACCATCCTTGACCTTATCGAAAAAGCACTCTTATGCGAAGACACGATAAGCATTGCGGGCTTTGGTAAATTCGAAGTCAAAGTTAGCAAACCGCGCATAGTGCGGGATTTTGCAAAGGGAGAGCTCAAAAAAAGCAGACCCAAAAAACGAATAGTTTTTACCCCTTCTGCTACCTTAACGCGCAAATTAAATTTTTAGATCTTTTATGCGCAATTGAAGATAGGTTCTGCCTTGATAGGGACTTAAGTCAAGGGAAGCCGCAAGCGCTCGTATCCTCTGAGGAACTTCGTTTCCAAACCTAAAGGCAATGGCGGGAAGACTTAAGCCCTCTTGCCAAAGAAAAAGCTTAAGGTGCTTATCTTTTACAAGGCTGGCATTTCTTACTTCAAAGTTTCTCAGGGCAAATACTGGTTCAGGATACCCCGGGCCAAAGGGCTCAAGCCGAAGGAAATGTTCTAAAAATACCGGGTCAAGGAGATGTTTTAAACGCACCCAGGCGTCAATCTGGATTTTGGGCCTTGGGATTTTCCCGTCTAAACATTTTGCTACTGCCTTTTCAAAAGCGCTTGCAAAATCTTTGATTTTTTCCGGACAAAGCTTTAAACCAGCGGCGGCAGGATGGCCGCCAAAGGCCTTTAAGTGATCACTACAGGCACAAAGGCATTCATAAAGATTTATTTCCGGGATACTTCTGCCAGAACCCCGGGCAAGGTCTTCTTGCAAAGAAAGTAAAATAACAGGGCGATAAAATGATTCCTGAAGCCTTGAGGCCACGATACCTATCACGCCAAGGGGCCAGTTTCCTGCTAGCACGTAGGCTGATTTTTCAAAGCCTATTTTATTTTCAATCTCAGCCAGGGCCTCCTTTAAAATGCGTTCTTCAAGCTGTTGTCTCTGGGCATTTAGGAGATGAAGTTCCTTGGCAAGGCTTTCCGCTTCTTCTTCAGAAGGGGTGGTTAAGAGTTTAAAGGCAAGCTCTGCATGTTTTAAGCGTCCGGCAGCATTTATCCGGGGAGCCAGACGGAACATTATGCCATTAGTATCAACCTGGCCGTTCTCGTAGCCACTTACTCGTTTCAGGGCGACAAGTCCTGGTCTTTTGCTTTGAGAAAGCTCTTTCAGACCAAAGCAGGCGATAAGGCGATTTTCTCCGATAAGAGGCACTATGTCAGCAATGGTGCCGAGAGCTACCAAGTCAAGGTAGCTTTTAAGTTTTGGAGGAGAACTTCCAAAAAAGCCTTCTTCAAAAAGCCTTTGGCGGAGCGCCCTTAAAAGAGCAAAAGCCACTCCCACGCCTGCTAACTCACGAAAAGGATAGTGGTTTTCAGGTCTTTTGGGGTTTATAACCGCAAGGGCAGGGGGAAGTTCCTTGGGACACTCGTGGTGGTCGGTGATGATAACGTCGATTCCCGATTTTGCCGCGAAAGAGACTGCTTCGTGGGAAGTGATACCACAATCAACAGTTAAGACCAGTTTTATACCCTTTTCCTTAAGAAGTGGGATAAATTTGGCATGGAACCCGTAGCCGTCTTTTTCGCGGTGGGGGAAGATAACTTCTGGCTTAAGTCCAAGTTCTTTTAAAAAGAGATAAAGGATAGCGGCACCAGTAGTGCCATCCACGTCGTAGTCTCCGTAAATGGCAATTTTTTCTTGCTTTTTGATTGCTTTCACAAGGCTTGCTACGGCTTTATCCATGTCCTTAAGCAGAAAGGGGTTTGGAAAGTCGCTAAGGCGCGGGTTCAGGTGATGATAAATCTCTTGCGGCGAAGAAATACCACGGTTTATAAGGAGGTGTACCAATAAAGGGGGGATTTCCAGTTCACTTGCAAGTTTTAGAACTAAGTTTTTATTAAGTGGAGCTGCCACCCAGGAGGGATCGTTTTTCATGCAGCCAAAAACTAACGAAAAAACCCAAGAAGTGTCAAGGGAAGAAACTACTATTGCTATTAAAGTGCCAAAAGATAAGGTCTATTTCGTAAAGTTTGTAATCGAGGCTGCCGGACACCTTGCTGCCATTACGGTTAAGCCAGGTGGAAAAATAATTTTAAAATGTGACCAAGCGGAATCTAAAAAACTCAGAACTTTACTCAAAAACCTTCCGTTTGAAGTAAAGTTCCTTTAAGGAGCTTATGCAAAACACCTTGGATCCGTTCCTATTTTTAGAACGAAAATAGGAACGGGTCTTGCGGTCATGTGCTTGCAAGACTGAATTTCAACAATTTTGCAAAGTCTTTTTTAATAAGGATGACACTTTTGACACACTCTTCCACCTTTAATTTCTCCTATTAGTAAAAAGTGATATTGGCTACCATGAGGGTTATGACAGCTACTGCACCCGAATCTTTTTCCCTTGCGCAAGGGGTCTTTAGGACCAACAACAGGATGGCTGCGAATAGGATGACCTCTTTTTAAGCCTCGGTAGTTTATATGACAGCTTGTACACAATTGATTTATTGGTCCGGTGTATAGCTGGTACTGGTAATCAGTAGCATGTGGACTATGACAAACAATACATCCAGATTGTGTTAATACTTTATGTACGATTATATTTGGTTTTTGATGTACAAACTTATCCTTATCTTTGTGACAAATTATACAAACATCTCCTTTCTTATCGGCTAACAGTTGGAATTGATATGGACTTGCGTGAGGATTATGACAAGAAGTACAATCACCAGTGCCAACCGGCCCATGAACATATATTTTTTTATAAAATTCTTTGGCATTTACATGACATCTTATACACAAATCTCTAGGATTTCCCGAATAAATGCGGATCATTCCTTTTTCTTCGTGGCAAAATTTACAAAGCCAATTTGCTGCGGGTGAATGTTTTCTAAAATTTTCCGGAATTAGACTTTTGTGACAAGAAACACACTTAGGATCAAAAGGCCCATAAGGAACGGGAGTTATTTCTACATCTTCTGGGATCTTGTCAGTATGGCATAAATTACATTCCTGAGGACTCAGTCCCTCTCTGTGGAAAAAAAATACTGAAGGATCGTCTGTTTTTACCATTAATAAGCTTCTTAAGGGCTTATAGTTTAGATAGAATTCTTCTTCAGTAGGTTCTATTCTATAAATATTTTTTCCTCTATTAAGTTTTAAAACGAAATGTGAATAGTAGGTGTTATTTTTTTTCCATATTCCAAAAGGCTCTATAATCTCATTTTCTTTTTTTACTTTTATTTGATTTTGCCCGTTCCCTTTTATAGCTAAAATTAAATGTACTTGTGCAGTTCGGTTTAAAATAGTAGAACCTGGCTTTGGAGATAATATTCTTATTTCTTTAGCAATACACGTATATGCTATCATTAAAATAGCTAAGATTACTATTAGTATTCTTAAAAAGATCATTTTGTTTCCCTTTTATGTAAAATTAGATAAGCTTTTTTATACGCTTCCGCTGCTTTTTTAAAATTTTGTTTTTTCTCGTATAGTTCTCCTAAAGTAAAAAAGAGCTCTGGATTTCTTTGGTTTCTTAATATTAAAGACTCAAGATCTGCAATAGCTTCTTCTGTTTGTCCGATAGTTGCTTTTGCTTTTGCAAGACAGATAAGTCCTTCTATTGTCTCTTTGCTTTTTAGGCCCAATTCTAATTCCTTAATACCTTCGTCAACCTTTCCAAGTTGTATGTAAGAACATCCCAAGTATATATGGGCTTCCGGCAAATTTTTATCTATTTCTAAAGCTTTTTTAAATTCGGCTATTGCTCTTTGAGGTAAGTTTCTTTTCAATAAAACCTTCCCCATTGCCAAATGTCTCTTGGCTTTTATTAGAGATGCCCTTTTCTTTTTTATTTCAGGGTGCAATTCTCGCTCAAGTTCTTCTTTTGTTTGTTCTTTTAAATAAACTTTTATTTCTCCCAAAGTAATCTGAGCTATTTTCCTGGTATATCCTATCCCTGTAATAACTTTTTTGTTTTTATCAATGATAAGGACAGAAGGTATTACGTATATGCCAAGCGTTTTATAAGCCTCTCTTTCCTTATCCCAAAACATAGGGAAAGAAATTTTATTTTTCTGAATAATATCTTTTACTTTTTCTTTAGGATCATTCTGAACGTTTATGGCAATTATTTTTATATTTCTTTTTTGTAGTTCATTTTTTATTTTCTCAAAAGCCTTAAACGTTTTGATACTACGTTTTTCTTTTAAAGGGATATCTGCACCCCAAAAGATCATTATGGTTATCTTATCAATTGTTTTGCTACAAAACTGGGCACTATCCCCATAAGACGTAACACAAAAATCAGGTAAGGTATCTCCCTCTTTTATATTTCGAAAGGGAAAAGCCGCGGAAGTGGTATTTTCCAAACTGAGAATAAACACCAAGATAAAAACAATCTTTAACAAGAAAAATCTCATTTTTTGACCTCACTTCTTAGTTTGTGTTTCCTTTTTTGAAATAGCATAACTTTGAAATGAATTTCAACGAATTTTTTGAAAAAAACAGCAGATTTAAAAAGATTTTTTTCACAAAAGGTAAGCATCTCTTTTAAAGAGTAAATTTAGGCAAATAAAAGGTCAATTTCTGCTCTTAGTACATTTTCCAGAAAAATTTTCACTTGAAATGAATAATTACTAGTTTTTACCTAGAATTTATTTTACTTTAAACTATTGGAGACTCAATTTTAATTTCGAGGAGAATTTATGAAGCACAACTCCAATCTTCTTAGGGCGGGGCTAGGAATAATCATTTTGCTTGTGTTCCCTTATGTGGTTAATGCAGCTGTACAAATTGAAATTTTTTCTCCTCCTAACAAAGTATGGGTTACAGAAAAAAGAATTTTTCTCGCAGGAACGGTATCCGGCGAGGTTAAAAAGATAGAAATCAAAGGAGTAAAGGTTGTTTCTCCTCGCGGTAAAATCATTCCCGACGCAGGAGCCTTTGGGGCCATTATAGAACTGAAAAAGGGTCTCAACAGACTGAAAATTTCTGCTGATGGTGTCTCCATAAAATATGAAATTTTTTATCTCTCCCCTAAGGAACAAAAAAAGGGTATGAAGCCACCTAAAGGTTTTAAACACTTTTTTGTCCACAAAGACCCTGAATTGATATCATGTAAAGAATGCCATTCTTTTAGAAGAGGGAAGTACAATTTTAAAAGAAATGTCCCGGCACAAGCTAATTGTACTACTGGTAATTGTCATGCTACCCAGGGTAAAGCTCCTTTTGTGCACGGGCCAGTAGGCGCCAAGGTATGCATTGCCTGTCATTCTCCCCATGGTTCTTTTAATGAATTAGAACTTAGCAAAACAGGCCAAGATCTTTGTTTTTCATGCCACCAAGCAAAAAAAGAGGAATTTGCCAAAGAAATAGTACATGTTCCCGTAGAAGAAGGTTGTATCGATTGTCATGACCCCCATCAATCAAATATGCGTTTTCAATTAAAAGGAGATGGAAAAACAATTAGTAGTTTGTGTTTTAACTGTCATGAAAAAGAAATGTTTACCCAAAAACATATGCATGGTCCTGTGGCGACGGGTGATTGCATTGCCTGTCACTCCCCTCACGCATCGGATTATAAAGCACTCCTTATGGCACCACCTGAAAAAGGACAAGTATGTTTTGAGTGTCATCAAGACAGAAAAGAAGACTTTACTATGAAATTTGTTCACGATCCTGCCCAGGAAGATTGTAGTCAGTGTCATGATCCTCATAGTTCTCCTTATCGTTTCCAATTAATAAAACAAAAAGAGAAGCTGTGTGCCACGTGTCATCAGGAATTAACGCCTGAAATCTTTACTGCTATGAATGAAAAATATCCACATAAACCTGTAAAAAATGGCGATTGTGTAGCTTGCCATCGTCCACATTCTTCAAATTATGAACTACTGTTAGCTAACGATTTGACGACCTTGTGTTTTAATTGCCACGTTGATCTAGGAGACTATATCAAGGAATCAAAATTCAAACATGGCCCTGTGCAAACAGGAGATTGTATAGCTTGTCACAATGTGCATGGCTCTCAATATGTTTCTCTACTAGTAAAATATTTTCCACCTAAATTTTATATCGATTATAAGCCAGAAAACTATGATTTATGTTTTGCTTGTCATAACAAAGATATTGCTCGAAATAAACTTACAAATGTATTAACTAATTTCCGAGATGGAGAATTCAACTTACATTACTTACATGTTCATAGAAAAAAAGGAAGGACATGTATAGCATGTCATGATCCCCATGCAAGCAACCAGGCAAAACACATCCGCTATGAAGTGCCTTTTGGGGCCTGGGCTTACCCCATTTCGTTCAAAAAGACCCCTACAGGAGGAACTTGTATCGTAGGGTGCCATGCACCGAAAAGTTATGATCGCTTGCGTCCTGTTTTTTGGAAACCCCCAACTCAATAAATAAAAAGGCCGCCTCAGATAGGCGGCCTTTTTTAATACCACTAATAATTAGTCCTCACTTCCTGGGGGTTCAGGAACATTATCACCGTGGCATTCTTCACAATTGTGCTGTGCAGGGATGCTATAATCACCAGAAGGAAATTCTCCCTCGGTTTCATACTTCCCATCTTTCCATTTGTTCAATAACTCTACCAAATGATAAGCAACACTTGCGGTTACTCTGGCACATCGGTCACGTCTTTCAGGGCTGCCTAATGGCTTGTTAGCCTTTTTCATCCATTTTCCAACGGAGACGTGACACAGAGGAGAATTAGAAACAGTGTGTGGAATCTTATCTACAGGAACCTTGGGCTTTTTAGGTACGTATACCGGCATATTAGCTTCACAGTACCACTCCATTATTTCACTTCCCATAAGCGCACCTAAGTGGCTTCCTCCAGTACGCGGGCCTATGATAACGTTTGTAACTACATTGGCGCCAAGCAATGAACCACAAATGGTTCCCCACCCGGCAACTCCTCCTTCTGCAAAAATAAAAGCTTCTACAGGAAACAATGTATATGGTTCGCCTATTTTTTTACGCAGCTGGTAAAACACGCTATGAACTACCGATGCACCACAGAACCACTTGTACCATTGTTTATAAGCAATCTCTGCTGTTTCTACCGGGTCTAATTTTTCATAAGGCCAGGGCCATTTTTCAACATTTACACCTTTTGCCTGGGCGTCAGAAACTGGAAGAATTTTTCCCGCCGCCACACCCAAAAGAAGAGCACCTGTCCCCTTAAAAAAATCTCTTCGTTTCAAATTGATTTTGTCCATAAAGCCTCCTTTTATACCTTTTAAAAATATTTGTTTTTTATATAGAAATTTTGAAGATAGATTTATTTTGTGTCAAAACCTATAAATCATTGTCATTTAATATTCTCTAAAAATTTTTTGAAAATTTGCGTAAATAAGCTGCCTGATTGCCAAAATCTAAAAAGAGACCTTTGAACACCTTTTCTTAAGGCCCGTTCCGGGATCCGTTCCTATTTTTCGTAGCGAAAAATGGGAACGGATCCCTTGCGGTTGTGCTTGCAATACTGATCTTGGCAATTTTGCATAAGGTCTCTAAAAAATGACATTGGATCCCTGGAGCGTGCCTGCAACACTGGTCTTGAACATTTTGTGAAGATCTCTTTGAAGTTTAAAACGAAAAAAGTTTAATACCTGCGGCAATCTCAGCAAGGCCTTCTCTTGCTAAAATCTCAACTTCTTTGCCCTTTACCCTGATAAGTCCAAGTCTTTGAAGTTTGCTAAACATGCGTGAAAGGGTCTCAGGAGAAGTGCCAAGGAAACTCGCAAGTTGGCTCTTGTTCATGCCAAGGTCAAAATGTGGCTTACCAGTTTGCTCGCTAAGATAAAGAAGATAAGATGCAAGCCTTTCGGAAACTTCCTTAAGCGATAGGGCTTCCACCATGTTTACCAATTGACGCAAGCGTCTGCTAAGAATGCCCAGCATGTTCAGGGCAAGAGACGGGTCTTCCCTGATAAGGGCTACGAATTCTTGGCGCGGAATATAAAAGAGTTTACAGGGGCTAAGTGCCAAGGCATTTGCAGGAAAATCAAGACCAGCAAAGACAGGCACTTCCCCAAAAGGCTCGCCATCACCTAGGATATGAAGGATTTGCTCCTTTCCGCTGGGGGACTCTTTAAAAATTTTTACCCTTCCCTGGTGAATTAAATAAAACCCTCGGGCTGGTTCACCCTCGGTAAAGATGATTTCGCCCTTTTTAAGGCTCTTAGGGTAAGTGATTCGGCTTAGGGCCTCAAGTTGTTCCTGAGAAAGCCCCTTAAAAAGAATCGTTTGAGCAAGGAAATCTTTTTTGTTTTCCATAGCTTGCAAATCTCTCTCTTAAGCCTATCATACCAATTTATGCTGGATTTTAAATCTAGCCTCCAACAAGAAAAACTGGTTTTGGCCATTGAAACCGCAACCCCGGTAGGCGGGGTTGCTATCGTAGGGGAAAAAGTCCTTGGGGAGATAACCCTTGCCAGCGCTGAAACCCACTCGAGAAGGTTACTTTCCTCGGCAGAGTTTCTTTTAAAACGCCTTGGACTTTCTCTTAGCGATCTTTCCGCTATTGGGGTAAGCATTGGCCCGGGAAGTTTTACAGGGCTCCGTATAGGCCTTGCCACAGCAAAAGGCCTTCATTTTGCCACAGGGCTCCCCTTGATAGGTGTGGGGACCCTTTTAGCCCTTGCTCATCAGCTTTTCTTAACAGACAAGCTTGTTTGTGCGGCGCTTGATGCTAGACGAAAGCAGCTTTACGCTGCCTTGTATAAATTCGAAAAAGGCGAACCAAAAGAGATTCTTCCCTCTTCTCTTCTTGGCCCCGAAAAACTTGCCAACTACATCAAAGAACCTGTCATTTTTGTGGGCGATGGCGCAGAGGCTTTCTCTGAAAAATTAAAACCCATTTTAGGGGACAAATTTTTGAGAGCGCCAGCTCATCTTGATCATCCTCGTGCAGCAAACATAGGGTTTGTTGCGCGCAAGCGTTTTCTTTCAGGGTTAGTCGATGACCCTTTAAAACTGCTTCCCATTTATTTGCGGCCCTCTGAGGCTGAACTTAAAAGGGTTAGGGTAGGGCATGGCTAACTGGTTTTTAAAACGTTTGCTAAGCCTTTTTATTACCTTTTGGGGCATCACGCTTATCTCGTTTTTTATTATCCGCCTGGCACCTGGCGAGCCCATAAGCCCCATGGCGGATTTTAATCCCAAATTCACCCCAGAGATGCGCGAAAGGTTAAGGGCCCAGTACGGGCTCGATAAGCCTCTTTATGTGCAATACCTGCGCTGGGTAAAGGGCTTGGTAACTCTGGACTTAGGGCGTTCTTTTGCCCCAGACCGCCGTCCGGTATGGGATAAAATCAAAGAAAGGCTACCGGTAACAATCCTTATCAATGTCCTTTCTATGTTGATAATTTTCGCTGTGGCCATCCCTTTGGGAGTTGCCTCTGCGGTAAAAGAAGGCAGTTTATTTGACAGGGCCACCACGGTTTTTGTTTTCATTGGTTATGCTATGCCAGGATTTTGGCTGGCGCTTCTTTTAATGCTTTTATTTGGAATTAAGTGGCATATTCTGCCTATTTCCGGGCTTCATTCCCTCATGGGTTATGAGCAAATGACCTGGTGGGAAAAGGTCCTTGACTGGGCAAGGCATCTGGTCTTGCCTATTTTTGTTTCGGCCTTTGGAGGGCTTGCCGGACTTTCGCGGTTTATGCGTTCTTCCATGATTGAAGTCCTGCGCCAGGATTTTATCGTAACCGCGCGGGCCAAAGGGCTCTCTGAAAGGGACGTAATTTACAAACATGCACTTCGCAACGCCTTGTTACCCGTAATTACCCTTTTGGGGCTTTCTGTTCCCGGGCTGGTGGGGGGAAGTGTTATTTTTGAGTCTATTTTTAGTATTCCTGGAGTAGGGCAGCTCATGTGGCAGGCAGTTATGGCGCGGGATTACCCGGTGATTATGGGTAACCTTGTGATTGTCTCAGTACTTACACTACTTGGAAATTTAATCGCAGACATTTGCTATGCCCTTGTGGATCCTAGAATAAGGCTTGGGAAGTCCTAGATGTTTAAAGATCTTTTGCGTCATCCTTTGGGACTGTTAAGTGGTGTTGCGGTAATGGCTCTTCTTCTGGTGGCCATTTTTGCCCCGTACATCGCACCTTATGATCCCCTAGCAATAAACGTAGCCCATGTGCTTGAGCCCCCAAGCCTTGCCCATCCTTGTGGCACAGACCTTCTCGGTCGCGACGTGCTCTCGCGGCTTATTTATGGTGCACGCGTGTCCTTACAAGTTGGCATTATTGCCGTGGGTATCTCTTTGGCCATAGGGGTTTTTTTGGGGGCGCTTGCTGGATTCTACGGCGGGATAGTTGATAGCGTAATTTCTCGAGCCATAGACATTATGCTTTGTTTTCCGGCTATTTTCCTTATCCTAGCGGTGATTGCTTATCTTGAGCCTTCGATAATAAACATCATGATTGTCATTGGGCTTACCAGCTGGATGGGAGTAGCTCGCCTGGTGCGTGCAGAGTTTTTAAGCCTTAAGGAACGAGACTTTGTGCTGGCAGAAAAAGCCCTCGGGGCCAGCAACCTGCGCATTATCTTTTATCACATTTTGCCAAACGCTTTGCCACCTATCCTTGTTTCGGCAACCCTTGGAGTGGGAAGCGCCATTTTAGTTGAATCAGCCCTTTCTTTTTTGGGGTTAGGAGTTCAGCCGCCAACTCCTTCCTGGGGCAACATGCTCACCGAAGGAAAAGAAACCCTTGAGATTGCCTGGTGGCTTTCGGTCTTTCCTGGGCTTGCCATTCTTTTTACTGTGCTTGCTTTTAATCTTTTGGGAGAAGCAATCCAGGAAGTAACAGACCCTCGCCGAAATACACGCTAATCTTTCTGTTGACCGCACTTTTTCTGAACTTATCTTTTTAACAGAACCTGATAAAGGAGGTGATAATATGGCTGAGCTCGTACCCTTCCGTCCTTTAAGGGAGCTCAAGCGTGAAATGGATAGGCTTTGGACAGAGTTCTTCGGCAAAGAAACATTGCCAGAGGTATTTGATACCGATTGGGTCCCAGCCCTTGATGTCTCTGAGACGAAAGACGCAGTTATTGTGCGGGCAGACGTCCCCGGCATTGATCCTAACGAATTAGAAATAACTATCAGTGGCAATACCCTTACTATTCGCGGTGAAAAGAAACAAGAACGCGAAGAAAAGGGCGAGAACTTTTACAGAATTGAAAGAAGTTACGGCAGTTTTGTAAGAAGTATTCAACTCCCAGCAGAGGTTGACGCCGACAAAGTTGAGGCCACTTACAAAAACGGTGTGTTAAAGATAACGCTTCCTAAAAAGGCCGAGGCCAAAGGTAAGCAAATCCCCGTCAAAGTAGAAAAGTAAGGTAAACCCCTCGCCTGTGGCCCGCTTTTGCGGGCCACATTCATAATTACCCCTTGACGAAATGCTTATTTATTGACAATTTGAAAGGGCCGCGGGAGTGGCGGAATTGGTAGACGCTCCGGACTTAGGATCCGGTGGGGCGCCTCCCCGTGGGGGTTCAAGTCCCCCCTCCCGCACCAAGATTTTACTCCTTAAATTCCTCTCTTTAATTCCTGGTTTAAAGAACCACAAACTTTAAGCCCTGAGATCCATTCCTATTTTCCATTCCGAAAAATGGGAATGGATCCCCACCGGGTGCTTGCAAAATTGATCTCGGCAATTTTGCAAAGGTTTCTGGAACGCATTTTGCTTAATTAACCAGTGTTATGAGGTTACTTGAGAGCACCTTACGAGAGGGAGAGCAGCGTTTTGGAGTTTATTTCACGCCGCAGGTAAAACGTGAAATAGCCTTAGGGCTTATCTCCTGCGGCATTGAAGAGCTTGAGATAGGCGTAGTAAAGCCAGATGAATACCTTTTCAATCTATGGCGTTCTTTGAAACAGGCTGGTTTTGCAGAAAGGCTGAGTTTCTGGTGTCGTCTCAAGAAAGAAGACATTTTACTTGCGCAAAGCTTCGTTCCTTCAAAACTCAATTTGAGCATTCCGGTTTCAAATATTCAACTTAAAAAACGTTTGCACATTTCTTGTAAGGATTTGCTTAACAAAATTGTAAATTTGATCAAATTTGCAGCCGACAAATTCCCCTTTATATCTCTTGGTCTTGAGGATGCAAGCCGTGCAGAGAAAGACTTTCTCTGGCAGGCTATTGACAGTGCTGTTCAGGCAGGGGCTAAGCGTATCAGATTATCTGATACTCTGGGCCGCTGGACTCCCCTTGAAGTTGCTAATTTGGTACGAGAATTCAAGAGCCGTTTTCAAGGGGTAGAGCTTGCTATCCATGCGCATAACGACTTTGGCATGGCCACGGCAAATGCTATTTGTGCCTTAGAAAGTGGAGCAGATTGGGCAGATGTTAGCATTCTTGGGCTTGGCGAACGTGCAGGCCTTGCGCGCACAGAAGAAGTACTTGCTTTTTTGTATTTTCACCGCAATGCCAAAAGATATAACTTAAAACGTCTTGTGGAACTAGTACATTACGTAGCATGGCATGCAGGAGTCAGCATCCCCGAATTTAAACCCATTGTAGGTAAAAAACTCTTTTATTGTGAGACAGGTCTTCATGTAGAAGCCCTTTACAAAAATCGCAAACTTTATGAGCCATTTCCTCCAGAAGAAGTGGGGCTTAAGCACCACTTCGAAATAGGCGCTAAATCCGGCCGCGCAGCCATAGCATCTAAGCTTAAGGAACTTGGCTTTAATATCAGTGAGCAAGAGTTAGACACAATTGTCAAACAAGTAAAGATAATTTCACGCGAAAAAGGGGCCCCTCTTTCTGATAACGAGGTCTTAAGCCTTGTACAAAAAATACTTGCAAAAAACACCTGTACCGTTGAAGAAGATCTTGACCTTGATTTTCTGACAAATTTGAAAATTTAATTTTTACAAAAAAGTAAATTATGGGAAAAGAAAAAAGTATAGACAGTATTAAACTTCAGGTTTTACACGAAGCCTGTCGCATTATTGGCCATGCTTTTGATTTAGACGAAGCCCTGCGTAAAGTACTTTTTCTCCTGGCAGAAAGGCTTAAGATGCAACGGGCCTCAGTGGCTTTGTTTGATGAAGAGCTGGGCAAGTTAGTGATAAAGGCTTCGTATGGTCTAACAAGAGACGAAGAAAAAAGGGGTATCTATGCCCCAGGAGAAGGGGTCACTGGAAAGGTGTTTGTCACCGGTGAGCCCTGTATTATTCTTGACGTGCGTAAGGAGCCCTTGTTTCTCAACCGTACCGGGGCACGAAAATTTGAAAAAGAGCAGATTTCTTTTCTTGCTGTTCCCATAGAGCTTGAAGGGCATATTATCGGAGTCCTTACCGCTGACAGACTCTTTGGCCCGGACATTGATTTTCGCGAAGACATACGCTTTCTTGAGATAATTGCCCTTCTCATTGCACAATTCGTAAAACTGAGGATCTTGCTTGAAGAACGTGAGCAGTCTCTCCGTCAAGAAAATCTTATTTTGCGCACAGAGCTTAAAAAGCGTTTTAGCGATTTTATGGCGGCCTCGCGAAATCCTGCCATGCAGAAGGTTCTTGCCCTGGTAAGAAGGGTCGCCCCAACCAAGGCCACGGTGCTTCTTTTGGGTGAATCTGGCACAGGAAAAACCCTTACGGCCCGTTTGATACATGAGCTTTCTCCCAGAGCTGAGAAGCCCTTTGTCAAGATAAATTGCGCGGTACTTCCTGAAAACTTGCTTGAGGCCGAACTTTTTGGTTACGAAAAAGGAGCTTTTACTGGTGCGGTGTCTAGCAAGCCTGGACGCCTCGAAGAAGCCGATGGTGGTACAGTCTTTCTTGATGAGATTGCCGAGCTGAGTCTTTCGCTTCAAGCCAAGCTTTTGCGTTTTATTCAAGAAAGAGAATTTGAACGCCTGGGTAGTACCAAAACCAAACGGGTTGATGTGCGCATTATTGCGGCCACTAACAAAGACCTCCTGAGACTTGTCAGGGAAGGGAAGTTCAGGGAAGACCTTTATTTCAGGTTAAATGTTTTCCCCATAAATATTCCCCCTCTGAGAGATCGAAAAGAAGATATTCCCCTACTTATCAACTTTATTATGAACCGCTTGAGCAAAGAGTACGCACGCAAACTTACTTTAAGTCCAGAGGTTATATCTTTTCTTGTGGAATACAATTGGCCGGGCAACATAAGGGAACTTGAAAATTTTCTTGAGCGTCTTTTTATCATCTGTGATGAAGGCAAGGTATCTCTAAAAGATATTCAGAGTCTGCTGCGTGTGCGTGAGTCCCAGGCAACCCAGAAAGAACAAAAAATACCCACCAAAGAACCCTCTGCTGAAGAAATTCTTGATACCCTTAAGAGACACAACTTCATTGTAGCCCGTGCCGCAAAAGAATTAGGATTGACTTTTCGGCAACTGCGCTATCGTATCAAAAAGCTCGGACTAGAAAAAGATATCCCCCTTAAACGTGGCCGGCCTTCAGTGGCTTTATAAAGCCTAAGCGACCTTTGCAAACAAGCTAGGATCCCTGTTGTTAAGTCCAAAAACTTTTCATAAAAAGCCATTCAAAAATCGGCTATAATTACTTTTACTGAAATAAATCGCTACCAAAAACCTAGGAGGAAGATATGAATATTCCCCTTTCTTTTTTAGTAATTTTTGCAATTTTGTTTTTGGTCTCTGCTGTCAAGGTGTTGAAGGAGTATGAGCGGGCAGTAGTCTTTCGTCTCGGCCGGTTAATAGGCGTTAAAGGTCCTGGAATCATCATCCTCATCCCGTTGATAGATAAAATGGTAAAAGTTGACCTGCGTACTGTTACCCTTGACGTTCCCCCTCAAGAAGTCATTACTCGTGATAACGTGTCTGTTTCCGTAAGTGCGGTGGTCTATTTCCGGGTAGTTGACGCTGCCAAAGCCGTTGTCCAGGTTGAGAATTATTATTTTGCCACCAGTCAGCTCGCCCAGACCACCTTAAGAAGCATATGCGGGCAGGCAGAACTTGACGAGCTTCTTGCTGAACGCGAAAAATTAAACATGAAGATTCAGGAAATCCTTGACGCTGATACCGAGCCGTGGGGGGTTAAGGTCTCCAAAGTAGAAATCAAAGAGATAGACCTTCCCGATGAGATGAAAAGGGCCATGGCCAAGCAGGCCGAAGCAGAGCGTGAAAGACGCTCAAAAATCATTAACGCTGAAGGCGAACTTCAGGCTGCTGAAAAATTGCTTCAAGCTGCCAAGATGATGGAAGAATCTCCCATCACTATCCAGTTACGCTATCTCCAGACTCTCCGGGAAGTAGCGGCAGAAAACAATTCTGTAACCCTTTTCCCCATTCCCATAGACTTTTTCAAAGCCTTTTTGCGAAAAGAAGAAAGGGACCAAAAAATTAGCTAATCCCGATTGAGGAGACAGATTTTTCTGTCTCCTCGCATCTTTTTATTTCTTTTGCTGTATTTCTTCTTGGATAATACGATAAACATCAACAGGGCGCATTCCGTTAAGCTGAGCAAGCTCTTTAAGGGAGATACGTCCAGAGGGGACTTCAAGGCCCCGTTTGCGAAGGCCTTCAATTACGTCTCGCGGCCTTGCACCAAGACGTAAGCAAATATCTCTTATAGGCATAAGCTCCGCATGAGGAACAGGCGGCGGGGTAACAGGCTTTACCCAGGAGTTCTTAATCTGTTCTTGAAAATTGATAAGATAATTTACCGGGGGAAGATTGTAGATACAAAGAATTAGCAAGACAATGGAAACGGCTCCTGAAATAATAAGCGGGCTTGCTGGCACAAACTTTTGCTTGAGGTAACTCACAAGAGGGCGCCAATTCAACCAAATGTGCCAAATGCCAAAAATCATCATAAGAATACCGAAGACGATGTGAATTGCCTGCCACTGGTCTTTACCTAGGCCAAGTAGGGTCCAGCCTGTCCAGTAGGCAACACGCCCGTGGGGCATAATAAAAAGGACAATCCCTGTAGCAAAGAGTACTAAAAAACTCCAGAAGAGAAATAAACTTACGTATTTTCTCATTATTTTCCTCCTTTTTTATCCGGTCGTTTAATCTTATGTTTGGCCATTTTGTAACGCAGGACTCTTTCGCTTATACCTAAAAGCTCGGCGGCCCTTGTTTGGACCCAACCTGTTTTTTCTAAGGCTTCAAGGATCATCTGTCTTTCAAGGGCTGCAAGCCTTTCTTCAAGGGGGCCGATTTTGTTTTCTTTTGCCTGCCATACTTCTTTAGGAAGATCTTCAGGACGAATGAGAGACGTACGAGCTAAGGTCACGGTGCGCTGAATGATGTGCTCTAGCTCACGCACATTGCCAGGATAAGAATACTTGAGCAGCATGTGGATGGCTTCTTCTGAGAATTCCACAGGCCTTAAGGCGTATTTTTTGGTAAAAAATTCAATAAGTTTGGGGATATCTTCTCGTCTTTCTCTTAAAGGAGGGATTTCTATCTCAAAGACATTTAAACGATAGTAAAGGTCTTCGCGAAACAGCCCCTCTTGAACAAGGGTCTTTAAATCGCGATTGGTGGCAGCTATCACCCTTACGTCTACTTCGCGTTCTTTTTCGCTTCCCAGGCGGTAGATCTTTCCTTCTTGTAAGGTTCGCAATAGTTTAGGTTGAAGGGAAAGGGGCATTTCGCCAATTTCATCAAGGAAAAGACTCCCTTTGTGTGCCAGTTCAAAACGCCCTTTTTTACTCTGGGTAGCTCCGGTGAAAGCGCCTTTTTCGTGTCCGAAAAGTTCGCTTTCAAAAAGGGTCTCAGGAATAGCAGCACAATTCACTTCTATGAAAGGCCCGTTTGCCCGGTCACTTAAGAGATGAATTAAACGGGCAAGCAGTTCTTTTCCGGTTCCTGTTTCCCCTCGAATGAGCACAGGCCAAGGAGTTTTTGCAACTCTTCTGGCAAGAGAAAGAACTTCTTTCATCTTGGGGCTTTCAGCGATGATCTTTACAGGTAAGGGGCCTTCTTCTACAGCTTCTATGACTTCTTCTGCTTCTTTGAAGGTAAAAGTTTCCGCCTCAAGCCTTCTTATGCGCGACAAAAGGTCTTCAAGATTAAGGGGCTTTTCCAAAAAGTCATCAGCACCGAGCTTCATAACTTTTACAGCAGTGTCTATAGCACCATAAGCCGTAATCATGATGGCACGCGCCTTAGGATTAATTTTTTTCATTTGAACCAGCAGTTCGTCACCCGTCATCTCTGGCATCCGCTGGTCAAGAAGCACCAGCCAGACGGGTTCTTTTTTGAAAATCTCTAAGGCGTCTTTGGGATTGGTAGCGTAGATGGCTTCGTAGCCTTGCTTTTCTAAAAAGCCTTGCAACAGCTGGCACTGAGCTTCTTCATCATCAACTATAAGGATTTTCATCTTTCCTCTCCCACAGGAAGTCTTATTTCTATTTGAAAATATCGAGTAGCTGCTGATTCTTTTTTTATGGATGTATCTGAGACAATCTTGGCAGTAACGCGTCCGCCATGAGCTTCTACTATCTTTTTCACAAGGGCAAGACCAAGTCCTGTTCCCTTCACTTTAAAAGTCACATAGGGATTAAAAATTTCTTGCAGTTTGTCTTCTGGCGGAAGCTCCCCTGAGTTGGTAGTTTTTAAGACAGCAAAACCATTTTCTTTAAAAAGTTCTACTAAAAGAGACCCTTCTTTATCTATAGCTTCTAAAGCGTTTAGAAAAATATTTTCTACTACTTGATAAATCAAACTTTTATCAGCTAAAATTATGATGTCGTTAAGTTCTGTTTTAAGTTTGATATTTTTCTTTTTAATTTGTTCCTGAAAAAGTTCTAATATTTCCTGGACTAGTTCTTTTAAATTAAATTTTTCCTTTTTAATTTGTTTTTCTAGTCTCGCGTATTTAAGCAATTGCTCGATAGGACGGTTGGCACGTAAAAGTGATTGGCGTACTAAGTCAAGAAGTTTTCTGTCTTCAGGGGTAAGGTTTTTACTTTCTATCATTAGACGTTGAAGGGCAAGCGATATGGTATTTAAAGGATTTCTAATTTCGTGAGCAATAGTAGCAGCTGCCCGCCCAAGGGCTGCTTCTTCTCTTTCTTTAGCCAAGGCCCTTTCATATTCTTGAACACTTTGTAGATAAAATCTTTGTAAAAGATAAAAAATGATAGTAAAAAAAACACCAATTACCGAGATCAGTCCTACAAGAATTAAGTAGTTTCGATGCAATTTTTCTTCAACTAATCTCAAAGCATAAGATTTAAAAATAACGTGTATGGTTTTATTTTTAAATGGAATATATGCTTCAAAATAATTGTTTTTTGCGACGACTTCCGTCTTAGTAGTTTTTTTATTTATGATATTGGCAGCTTTGATATGTGGTAGCTTCGAAAGCCTTAAAAGAACTCCTTCTGGAGAAGTCTTTTCATAAAGAGATTCTAGTTCAGGTATCCTAACTCCTAAGATTAGTTCTTTGAAAGAATTAAGATTTGAAGCACAATATAGAAATAGATTATCACGTGGTACGTAAGTTAACTTTTTACGGCATTTAAAATTTTCTGGAACCCAATATTCTGGAACTTCGATAACTTTGCCATTTTTTCTTATGAGATAAACTCCTGCCAAATGATTTTCTAAGACAAACATATAAAGTTCTTGCGGTAAAAAAGGTTCAACATCGTCCAGGTAATCAAGAAATGAGGCCAGATTTCCTAAAAAATGTGAGGTGGTATCTTCGATAATCTTTTCTGCTAAAATACCTGTTTCTGTATTTACGCGCACAAGTTCTGCAAGAGTAATGGCATCTTCTCTGGCATGATATAGAAAAATCTTTGTTACTTCGCGATTGTGTATGTAAAAAGAAAATATTACCCCACTGAATAACAATGCAAAAAGACAAAGATTTAATTTCCAAAAAGGAAAACTACCTATGTTTCTTAATGCCACGCATGAACCCTCGCCGCAACCTTTTGCGAATGCCAGTTGGTTCGCCTCTTTCTAAGATAGAAATTTCCGCTGCCCACCACTGTCCATGTTCATCTTGGAAAACTTTTAATCGGACAATATCTCCAATATAAAGACGTTCACTTAGATTATCACATTTTACTTCTAACCGTCTTGAATTTCCTTGTTCGTCAAAGTAAAGAATGATAGCAGTCTTTGTGGGAATGGAATATAAAAGAACTTTACCTTCGATTTCCCTTAATTCTTGTAATGATTGTCCATATACACATGTAATAAGAAAAAAATTAACTAAATAGGAAAAAATAAAGTAGCGGATAATTCTTGCCTTATGGTTCCGTAATCGGCTAAAATTTTGCAAATATTTCATAAAGATCTTCGCAAAATTGCCGAGAGCAGTGTTGCAAGCATAACCGCAAGGGATCCGTTCCCATTTTTCGGTACGAAAAATGGGAACGGATCCTAAAATAGACATTAATAAAAAACCACTTTGCAAATGTCTTTTCATAATAACTAAGAGGGCCCCTTATGGGGCCCTTTATTTTTTATTGTCCGTAATATCTCCAGCAGGGGCCTAAACCTCTCCCACAAGGCCCCAACCCTCTACCAAAAGTTCTATTGGGTGCTACGTTTTGTTGGTTATTATAAGAATTATTTTGGAGTCTGCGACCACGATTTGGGCCGCCTCTCCACAAAGGCCTTCCGTCTTCTCCGCGAAGCACGATTGTTTGACCGGAAACAGTAATCTTAGTAGCAACAATTCTGGTTGTGCCGTTAGGAAAAGTTACCTCATAGCCTTCTACGGTGATGTCTTCCCCAACGGTAGGATAGGGAACACCATTTTGCAACCAGTACCATCTAGGGCCAATACCATAAACAGTCACTATTTCTCCACCAGTGTCGATCTGGAGTCCTTGGCTTGCTGGCCAGGGTACCGCTTTAACTACCCCGGTAATAGTAACAGGTGTTCCAGAAAGGATGTAGGGAACATTGGGAGGATTTGGATTAACCGCCCAAGCTGAGCTGCCAATAAGCAACGCAGCAGCCAAAACCCATAGACCTAAAAGCTTTCTTACCTCTTTCATCTTAAACCTCCTCTTTGTTTTTTTACATTTTTAAGTGCAATAAAAATGCCAAATCAAAATTGCTAATTTTAAAGGCATTGAACGGTTACAGATTCGACAACCATATCTTCGTCGACGTTTTTGTCGAACTTATAGTTCTGAAGTTTAAAGACGAGTTGACCGGCATCCGTTCCTAATTTTTAGGAACGCAAAAAATGGGAACGGATCGCAGAGTTAGCTATGGATTTGCCAATTGACCTGATGCTATGAATATTCTGGAAGAAAAGGATTAGAAAGAGGCAGGCTGGTATGCCTGCCTCGTAAGGGAGGGACTATTTCTTTGCCCCACCTTTAGGGCCACCTCTCCACAAGGGCCTTCCGTCTTCTCCGCGAAGTAAAATTGTCTTGCCTGAGACAGTAATTTTGGTAGCCACTATCCGAGTTGTTCCGTTTGGCAAGGTTACTTCAACACCTTCTACTTGAATTTCATCTCCCACTTTGGGATAGGTTACTCCGCGCTGAGACCAGAACCACCTAGGGCCTATGCCGTAAATCGTAACAACACCGTTTTCAGTTTCAATTTCAAGGCCTTCACTAGGTTTAACAGGGACCGCCTTAACTTTGCCGGAGATGGTGATAGGGTTTCCTGAAAGGACCAACGGTGCATTGGGGGGAGCTTGATTTGCCGCCCAGACAGAGCCGTACAAAAGCAAAACAGCCGCCAAAACCCATAAACCTAATAATTTCCCTGATCTCTCCATTTTTAAACCTCCTTTATTTTTTAAAGAATTTTTGAACGCAAGGCTGGTGCCAAAAATTTTCTGGCTATTTTCAAAGTTTTTCAGGAGAAATCAATCGACGATTTTTGATTGCTCGACAATGTTGTAGGAATTTAATTGCGAAAACGGTTGTGCAGGGAGGAAGAATACCTACGATCCTTTTGCAAAACTAACTCGTTAATTTTGCAAAGGTTTCGCTGGAATATTATTGCCTTTTGGCAATTTCTTCGTCTAAATCTAATAAGTGGCGAGAAACCGCGGTTTTTTTTAGACCCAATACCTGTTGAAGGATGTCTTGATAATTCCTTATTCGCTGAACATAAATAACTGGCTCCCAACCCCTGGCATAACCATGTTTTAGTTTGCGATAGTATTTTTTTCTGGAGAGCAAAGGTAAAACCTCTGCTACATCACTCCAGCGATTGGGGTCTTTACCTAGCTCTTTGGCAAGCTCTCTAGCATCTAAGATATGTCCTAAACCAACATTATAAGCTGCCAACATAAACCTTTCTCTATCAGGTTCTTCAATTTCTTTGGGAAGTCTCTGTCGAAGTTTTGCTAAATACCTGGCCCCACCCATAATACTGGCCTCAGGATCAAGGCGGCTCTTAATTCCCATTTCACGGGCAGTGTGCAAGGTCAGCATCATAATGCCTCGGACACCGGTAGGACTTCGACTATAAGGATTCCAATGGGATTCTTGATAGGCCATGGCTGCTAAAAGAGTCCAGTCAAAACCATATTTTTTAGCAGCTTCCTGGAAAAGGGGTAGATAACGTGGAAGGGTCGTTTTTATCCGTCTTATAAAACGTTTAATATCAACGTAGTCAAATATTTCAACAAAACCGTAATACTTCTCCTCAAGAATCTCAAAATCCTGGGTATTCAAATAATTTCTAAGCCAGTCATCAACTTTAGCCTTGAGTTCCAAAGCATCTTTAGGCATCATCCAAGCTATTTTTTCAGGTGGACCAAGATCCATGCAGACTAAAAGTTCTGGATAATAGCGTCTGGTTATAGCTACAATATTAGAGTCTGCTACCACGCAGTCTATTTTTCCTCTCCAAACTAATTCTAAAAGCTCTTCAGTACTCAACTCAGAATTAGTTTGCCATTTAATCTTTGGATATTTGATTTTTAACCTTGCTAATGCTTCTTCGTAGCTGCTATCTTTAGGCACTACCAGTAATCGTGAGGTTAGGTCAGAAGGATTTTTAGGACAAGGCTTTCCTTTACGGCAAACTATCTGTTCTTTAACTTCATAATAAGGAAGACTAAAAAGAAAATGTTTTTTGCGTTCCGGGGTAATAGTAAGGCCTGCTGCGGCAAGGTCTGCTTCATCATCTGAAATAGCCTGAAGTACCTGAGAGACATTGTCTTTCACTATGAAGTGCGCCTTAACCCCTAAATGATCAGCAAAGGCTTTTGCTAACTCGTATTCAAAACCATAGGGCTCATCACGGTATTCATAATAAGTAGTGGGACCGTTCAAAGTGACAATTCTTATTTCACCACGCTCTAAAATACGTTCTAAACGGTTTTTCTGAATTTCTTTTTCAGGGGAACAAGAACACAAAAATAGAATAATGAAACAAAAGATAAAAGGTTTCTTCATAAAGGATTACCTGTAATAGAAGGTTCAAGAATTTGTAAAATATTATGCAAAAATAGGCAAGGACAAGAAAAGAAAGTTAGTAGAAAGAAAGCTTTAAATGCTTAAGGTTTCGATAATTTTTTGACGAAATGCCTTGATAGTTGCTTGGTAGTCTTCTGTACCAAAGATTGCTGACCCAGCCACCACTATATCTGCTCCGGCTCTTACCACTTCAGTTATCGTATTAAGGTTTACTCCTCCGTCAACCTGGATAGGGATATTTAAGCCTCTGGCCTTTATGGTTTCTTTTAAAGTGCGGATTTTTCTAAGGGCTGAAGGAATAAAACTTTGCCCCCCAAAGCCCGGGTTAACACTCATAATGAGTACAAAGTCAACGTCTTCCAGGATGTAATCAATAGATTCAAGAGGAGTCGCGGGATTCAAAACAACGCCAGCCTTTTTACCCAGTTCTTTTATGCGAGATATTGTACGGTGAAGGTGCGTTACCGCTTCAACGTGAACCGAAATCCAATCTGCTCCCGCTTCAGCAAAGGCTTCAAGATAGGCATCAGGGTTTGAAATCATAAGATGTACGTCAAAAGGCAGAGGCGAGGCCTCTCTTATCGATTTAATTACTACCGGGCCAAAGGTAATATTGGGAACAAAGTGTCCGTCCATAACGTCGATATGGATCACGTCGGCGCCTGCTTGTGTAACAGCGGCTACTTCTTCAGCTAATTTGCCAAAATCAGCTGAAAGTATGGAAGGCGCAATTTTGATCATTTTTTAAACCCCGGAAAACGGACGATCTTTTCTTTTTTTGATTTTGGAGGCTGCGGTGGAGTAGGGGGCTCTGGCGGAGAATCCGGCCTAATGGGAAGCCTTTCCCTGTATTGACTTACCAGGGGCTCTGGAAGTTGGGTGGTATACCAGATAATATTAGCACGCTGCATAACGACATATTCCAGGCCAAGGGGAATAGGATGCCACCCCTGGGCATCAATAGCAACTAAAGCAGGCCACTCAAGATCGAAAAATTCTCTTTTCTCAAGCACAAAAGAAAGGGTTTCCATGCCATGGTGGTAACACACAAGCCCCATCATGAGCCCGGTGCTCGTTTGAAATAATACAGGTTCTTTACGTGTTGC
The DNA here is from genome assembly GCF_000421585.1 of Thermodesulfatator atlanticus DSM 21156. NCBI lineage: Bacteria > Pseudomonadati > Thermodesulfobacteriota > Thermodesulfobacteria > Thermodesulfobacteriales > Thermodesulfatatoraceae > Thermodesulfatator > Thermodesulfatator atlanticus. The sequence continues at coordinate 93,792 of NZ_ATXH01000001.1, read as the reverse complement.
CTTGGGAAGCATGCCTTAAACATAAACAAAGCATTTTAGCTTGCAAGGCTTTTGTGGTTTAAAATTTTGAAAAGTATTTCAAGAAGTTTTAAATCAATCAAAAATTTTCGCCCCGGGATTTTCTTCAAGAAAGGCTTTTAGGGCTTTTTCGTGAAGGGCATTTACTTTTTGTTCGTAAGTCTTGCCTTTAATGCACGCGCCTTTTAGACCTCCCCGAAGGTTTATCTCTGAGAGATAAAACCTTCCTTCTTGGGTAATCATGAGGTCTATGTGGGCAAAAGGGAACTTTCCTCTCTCCATGACCCTTTGACAAAAGGAATATTCTTCTTCAGAGAGTTGATACGGTCTTGCTTCACCACCAAAGAAAAGATTGTTGCGAAAATTATAAGGGTTTTTGCGCATGTAAGCCTCGAGATAATCTCCTAAGATGATAACTCTCACATCGGCAATATTTGGCATAAAAGGCTGGAGCACAAAGGGAAAGCTCAAGTTTCCGAAAGTAGCAAAATTAAAAACATTTTCGATATTTTCAAAAATATGAACCCCCAGCCCGCAATTATAACGATCTTGTTTAAGAACAACTTTTTTAACCCCTGAAGCGCCATATTCGTTAACAGCCCTGATTAAATCGTGCCGGTCTCTTATGAGACGCGTACCAGGAAGCATTTCATTAGAGTAAACCAGCGTCTGAAAACATTTGGACCTGGCAAGGTACTGGGAAAGAAAAGAAGGATAGGCTTTAATGCCTCTTGCCTGAAGGTCTGTAAAGAGAAATTCTTCGCCAAATTTAACGGAGAGCCTTCCTAAGATGAAATCTCCTGCTTTAAGCTCATGATAAAGCTTTCGAAAAGTTCTATTTGAGAGAATAACCCATGGCGGGCGCATCAAAAGAGCATCTCAAGGAATTGTTTATGGTATTCGGAAAGATCAGCCCCACATTTGCCACAAATAAACTTTATCTCGCCAAAGACCTGGGTGTCGTCTGCTACAGGGGTAAAACTTCCGTCTTCGTTTTGGATATAGCGGGTTTTAATGGTGACACCTTCAGCGTGTTCCCAAAAGTCTTCGTCATTTCCGCATACAGGACAAAAAATGCGGTTTGTTCCCCCATAAAAAGGGGCCCTTTTGTTAATAATAAAGCGTTTTTTAACCCCTGGTCTTTTGGTTGATTTAGTTTCTCCCTGCATTGAAATACAACTTAACTTCTCTTTATCAAAAAGCCAAGCCTTTTTAAGGCTTGCTTTAAGTATTCTTGCTATTATAAAACTGCTTTAGACCAAAAATGGGCTTTAGTTCTTTTGTTTTTGAACTAAGCGCTTTTTAGGCGTTTAAAATAAAAGGAGGTTAATATGGGTTCTCAAGATTCCAGAAAAATGTTGCGTCCTTCAAAGCTCACGGAAGAAGAAAAAAAAGACATCCTGGCACGCATTCTTGCCAAAGATCCCTCGGTGTTCCCTTTACCCGAAGAAGCACAAGAAAAAATCAAAGAAAGACTTGGCTGGGTTGATGCCCCACAAAGAATGCGCCCTCATTTGCCAGCAATAAAAGAATTTGCTTCAAAGGCCAAGGAAAAATTCCAAAAAGTAATCCTCTGTGGCATGGGGGGCTCAAGCCTTTTTCCTTTAGCGCTGAGCAAAATATTTGGACCAGAGCCTGGTTGGCCAGCTTTTCACGTTATTGACACCACTGACCCCGAAGAAATAGAAAAAGTTGAAAAAGAATGTGATTTAGCCAAAACCCTTTTCATTATTGCCAGCAAGTCAGGCACTACCATCGAAACCACCGCTCATTTTCGCTATTTTTGGGAAAAAGTTAAAGCTCTTAAAGAAAACCCCGGAGAAAATTTTGCCGCCATAACCGACGAAGGCACCCCTCTTCATTTAGAGGCCCAAGAGAAAAACTTTTGCGGTGTTTTTCTGAACCCTAAAGACATAGGCGGCCGTTATGCCGCACTTACCTTTGTTGGGCTTTTACCTGCAGCGCTTATGGGGCTTCAAGTTGAAAAATTCCTTGAAAGTGCTGAAGAAATGCAACAAAGCTGCTCTCCTGACATCCCCTGGGAATATAACCCAGCAGCCTGGCTTTCTGAGTACCTGGCAGAGCGCTTTTTCTTAGGACAAGATAAACTCACTATCCTTGCAGACCCTCTGCTCAGGCCCTTTTCTCTCTGGATAGAACAACTGGTTGCCGAAAGCCTTGGCAAAGAATTCACTGGAATTATTCCTGTGGTAGGTGAAACCCCTGGTTCTCCGACTGTTTATGGTCCGGATCGCATTTTTGTTTATTTGGGTTTAAGGGGGCGTCAGGATCTATATCGTCGGCTTTTTTCCGACTTAAAAGAAGCAGGATTTCCGCTTAAGCTTTACTGGCTTCCTGATCGCTATGATCTTGGCGCTGAGTGTTTTCGCTGGGAACTTGCTGTGGCCCTTTGCGGAGTCTGGCTTGGCTTAAACCCCTTTGATGAACCAGATGTCATCAGGGCCAAAAATAAAACCAAAGAAGTCCTTGAAACCTTTAAACAAACAGGGAATTTCCCCGTAGAATTCTATGTGGACGATGACCTTGAGGTTGGTTTTCTTTACGCTGGCGGTCTTAAGGTTCAATATCCCCGTTTAAGGGCAGTGCTCAAAAAGTTTCTTTATGAGACCCCACCCTGGGGGTATTTCGCCTTTTTACCCTTTTTGCCCTACGATACTGAAATAGAAGAAATCTTTACCGACCTGCGGACTTTGTTACGTGGAAGGCGCCAGTGCTCAACCATTATGGGCTTTGGCCCCAGGTATTTGCATTCTATTGGTCAACTCTTTAAAGGCGGCCCACGGTCAGGGCGCTTTGTTATTTTTACCCGTAAAGGCCGCAAGGAAGATCAGCTTATCCCTGAGTTCGGCTTCACCTTCTGGGATCTTCAGTTTGCCCAGGCCTATGGCGATTTCCAAGCCCTGGCTGAAGATGAACGGCCTGTTATTCACATACATCTTACCGAAAACTATAAACTGGAACTGAAAAAGTTTTATAATCTCATGGAAGAAGTCACAAGGCTTACTGACGAGGAAAACTAACAAGTATGAGAAAACTTGCGTTTTCTTTGTTTTTATTAACTCTGGTTATAGTTATTGGAACAATTGGTTATATCGTAATAGAGGGGTGGGGCCTTTTTGATGCTTTTTACATGACCATCATTACCCTTTCTACCGTTGGTTATATGGAGGTCCACCCCCTTTCTTTTGAAGGGCGCATTTTCACCTCTTTGCTAATCTTTGCCGGCGTGGGTACTGCTTTTTACGTGTTTACCATGCTTACGGAAACCATTGTCTCCGGCCAGTTGCAAGATTTTCTGGGCCGCAAACGGCTAGAAGCCAAGCTTGAGACTCTCCACGATCACTACATTATTTGTGGTTACGGCCGCATCGGAAGGCATATTTGCCGCATGATTGCCAAAGAAGTTCCGTTTGTAGTAGTTGAAAAGGATCACGAAACCGTAGAAGAGATTGAAAAAGAGGGATTCCTGTTTCTTGAAGGAGACGCCACCCAAGAAGAAGTCTTAAAGAAAGCGGGTATCAATAGGGCCAAAGGTCTGGTTTCGGTTTTGCGCTCTGATGCTGATAACGTCTATATCACTCTTACTGCCCGAAGCTTGAATCCCAAACTATTCATTATTGCCCGTGCAGATGAAGAACACGTTGAGAAAAAACTAAAAAGGGCAGGGTCCGACAAAGTTGTCTCGCCTTATCTCATAGGAGCAAGGCGCATGGCGCTTACCATCTTGCGCCCTGCAGTCACAGACTTTTTAGAACTGGTCACCCCTGAGGAACACCTTGAGCTTCAGTTGGAAGAAGTCCGAATCTCTGAGAAATCTGACTTAGTAGCCAAAAATTTATTAAATAGCCAAATAAAACAAATCTCAGGGGTAATTGTTCTTGCTATTAAAAAAGCCACCGGAGAAATGATTTTTAATCCTCCACCAGAATATGTTTTTGAGGCTGGAGACGTCGTGGTGGCCTTAGGAGATAGAAAAGGCCTTGCACGCTTAGAAGAGCTTGCCTCAGGCCAAAAACGGCTAAAAGATTTCGTGTAATCCTTCTTCGGTAATAATGACATCAGCAGGGACATCATGTGCTTCAAGGGGAAGCTCATCACATAACTGGCAACCAAAGCCAAGGGCAACCTTGATAGCCTGAGGGGCTTGCTCTAAGAGCCTGTCGTAAAAACCTCCGCCGTATCCCAGCCTTCCCCCTTTTTTGTCAAAGGCAACTCCAGGTAAAATGATTAAATCGAGCTCTTCGGGTGAGATTTCTTGCTTTTCTTCTTCGGGTTCAAGAATGCCATAAGCGCCTTTTTTCAGTTCTTTCAAACTATTTACGCGAAAAAGGCGCAATTTTTTCTGAGAAACGTAAGTTTTAGGAAGGTAGACTTCCTTTCCCTGGGCCAAAGCTTCTTTTATCATTTCAAAGGTTTCTACTTCGCTTCCAAAGGAGGCATAAAACAGAATTTTTTGTGATTTCAAGTAATAGGGACTTTTTAAAAGATAATTTTTGATTTTTTCGGAAAATTCCTTTCTTCTTTGCTTGGAAAGCGCGTTTCTTTTGGCCAATATTTTTTTGCGCAGTGTTTTTTTATAATTTGAAATATCTTGAACCAATTTGCACTCCCTTAAATATTTTGCTAAAGCAATAAGTAAATAACAGGAAGGTTCCAAAATGGCCAAGAAAATTTTACTCATCGAAGATGACGATACCCTCCGTGAAAATTTAGCAGATTTTTTAATACTGAAAGGCCAATACCAGGTCGAAAAAGCAGAAGACGGCTTAAAAGGCCTTGAAAAACTGAAAAAAGAAGAATTCGACCTGGTTATCACCGACATTACCATGCCTTACGTGAGCGGTATCGGAATAATTACGGTAATAAAGCGCGAAAAACCCGATATCCCTGTAGTGGCCATTACCGGTTACGGAGAAGAAGTAGCAAATCTCGCCCAAGAAAGAGAAGCAGATGCGGTGCTTTCAAAGCCCCTTGACCACCAAAAAATGTTAGATCTTCTGGAAAGCCTGCTTTCCAAGGGAGGAGAAGATGGCACTTAAAGCATACATCCTTATCAATACCCAGATAGGCAAAACCTCTGAAGTGGCTGAAACCCTGCGGCATATGCCTGAAGTTAAAAGACTTGACATCATCATGGGCCCATACGACATCATCGCCGAAGTAGAAACTGAAGACCACGATGCCTTGTCAGAAATGGTAATTCGTAAACTTCAAAGCATTGACTATATTCAGCACACCATGACCTGTCCGGTTATCAAAATGGATAGCGGAACTAATTGAAGCTTTCCGTAAGCAATTGAGCATAAACCTTGCTTGAGCCGAGGAATTTTTGGTAAGCCTGATAAGCGGCTTTTCCTGTTTTTTGCCTTGTTTCTTCTTCACTTAGCAAGTTTTCTATAGCGCGCACAAGGGTCTCTTCGTCAGGGACCTTTATGGCCCCGCCGGTTTCAAGAAGAGCGCAAGCCTCATATGAGAAATTTTCCATGTGGGGGCCAAAGATTACAGGCTTTTTAAAACAGGCAGGCTCAAGGGGATTTTGCCCGCCTTTAGGGCAAAGGCTTCCTCCTACATAAGCAGCACAAGATAAGGCATAAATACCAAAAAGTGGGCCTATCTCATCAACAATGACAACTTGAGACCGAGAAGCCCCTTCCTTTTTCAGTTTAGTAAAAAGAGTAGGGGAGAAGCCTTCCTTTCTTAAGAGATTCGTAAGGGGCGTCACCAGAGTTAGATGCCTTGGCACCAGAACGAAACAAACTTCAGGAAATTTTTGGGCAAGTCGCGATAAAGCCTTCACAATTACGCTTTCTTCGCCACTTCTTATGCTTCCAAAGGTAAAAAGTTTCTTTTTGTAAGAAAAAAGCCTCTTTAGCTCATCAAGAGATAAATCTTTGCGTCTTTTTTCAAGGAGATCGTATTTAGCACTGCCTGCTATCAAGACCTTTTTTTCAGGTGCCCCGAGGGCTAAAAATCTTTTTTTCTCGCGAGGGCCAATCACAGCTATCTGGGTAAAACAATTAAATAGTTTACGCAAAAGGGGTGTTAGATAACGGTATCTTGGGAAGCTTTTTGCGGAAATGCGGCCATTTAAAATAAAAAGCTTGGCTCCTAAGCGATGGTTCTCGTAAATTAAATTTGGCCAGAGTTCTGTTTCAATAAGTGCGAAGACACGGGGCCTAACCAAAGAGGCCGCCTTTCTGGCAAAAGAGGGCAGGTCAAGCGGAGCAAGGTTTATGGCCACGGGATAGTCTTTTAAAAGCTCTCTAGCCTTTAAGACGCCGGTTTTTGTTTGCAAGGTAAGAAGAACTTTTGTTCCCGGATTCATTGCCAAAAATTCGTATAAAATAGCAGCAGCCACGTTTGCTTCGCCAACAGAAGCAGCATGGAGCCACACCTCAGCCCGAGGAAGAGTCCCGGTGCGTGAGGCGGAAAGCCCCTTTAGTTTTACAAGGGGAGTCAAGACATAGCCTAGCTTGCGATAAATGCTAAACATCAGGAGTAATAGCGCTGTCTTATGGTTTCAAAAAGGGCAATAGCACCTGCTACCGCAGCGTTTAAAGAGTCAATATTGCCACGCATGGGAATCGCTGCTAAAAAATCACATTTTTCTCGGATAGAAGGCCTAAGCCCTTTTCCTTCACTTCCCACCACCCATACCAAAGGAAGCCTTAAGTCAAGCTGGTAAATAGTGGTTTTGGTGTGGGCATCAAGGCCTGCTACCCAGAAGTTTTTTTCTTTTAATTCTTCTAGCACCCGACCAAGATTTTTGGCCTGGTGAATCGGAATGTGGGACACTGCTCCAGAAGAAGCCTTTACCACGGTTCCTGTGATACCTGCAGCTCTTCTTTCAGGAATAATGACCCCGTGGGCACCAGCAGCCACTGCACTTCTAATGAGTGAACCAAGATTTTGGGGATCTGTTATCTCATCAACCGCAAGGATGAGCCCCATATCATCGCTTTTCTTGGCCCTCGAAAGAATTTCATCTAAAGAGGCATAGTCGTATTCTTTGACCAAGGCAACAACTCCCTGTGTTTTGGCATCTTCAGGTAGGCGAAATTTGAATTCTTTTTTGACTTTGACTGGAATCTCGTTTTTGCGGGCCTTTTCGACTATTTGGTAAACCTTTCCGCGTAGTTCTTTTTTGGCAATGTAAATTTCTTTGATGCGAGAAGGATTAGTGCGCAATAATTCAAGGATTGGATTAATCCCCCAGATGAGCTCTGCCATATTAGAAAAACCTCGCTAACAAATCTTCGCGTCTGAAGGTCTTTTGTCTTTCTGCGCGAAGAATGGAATAAAGCTCTTCAAAGGCTTCTTCGAGATTGTCGTTAAGCACAAGATAATCAAAGGCCTTGGCTCGCAGAATTTCTTCTTTGGCAGCAGCAAGCCTTTTTCGAAGCGTCATTTCATCTTCAGTGCCACGAGCTTTTAGCCTTTGAAAAAGTGTTTCAAAACTTGGTGGAAGCACAAAGACAAGCACTGCATCACGGCCGAGTTTTTCACGCACCTGGAAGGCCCCTTGGACGTCTATATCAAGGAGTACGTCTTTTCCTTCTTTAATGGCATTTTCTACCTGGGCCTTGGCAGTGCCGTAAAAGTTCCCGTAAACTTCAGCCCATTCAAGAAAGGCCCCTTCGTCAATCATTTTCTGGAAGGTTTCTTTGCTCACAAAGAAATAATCAGTGCCATTTCTTTCATTGGGCCTTGGAGGGCGAGTGGTATAAGAGACCGAAAAAGAAATAAGAGGATCTTTTGCGATAAGTTTGCGACAAAGGGTAGTTTTCCCGGCCCCCGAAGGGGCCGAGACCACCAAAACTACTCCGCGTCTCATTTCTAATCTTTCTTGCTCTTTTCTTCGTGGTCTTCCTCACCGTTTTCGGCACAGGTCTTAAGGAGATCCGAAGACAGACGTTGAGAAATAGTTTCTGCCTGGATAGCAGAAAGGATAACGTGGTTGCTGTCAGTGATAATGATGGAGCGTGTGCGCCGCCCCTGCGTGGCATCAATAAGGCGCTTTGATTCTCTCGCCTCTTCGCGCAGGCGCTTCATAGGGGCAGAATTAGGATTTACAATAGCTATAATACGTTCGGCAACAACAGAGTTACCAAAACCAATGTTTAGAAGACGACATTTGCAACTCATTTCCAATCCTCCGTAAATAAGCCTAATTTTCGTCAAAGAGAATACCAAAACGTTTTTGTTTGTCAATATGTGAAAAAAATAACGATTTTATTCCAAGTTTTGTACCTGTTCGCGCATTTTCTCAAGGCTGCATTTCACCTCCACGGCAAGATGGGACACTTCGGCGTTAGCAGCCTTATTCGATAGGGTATTTATTTCGCGAAACATCTCCTGGATCAGAAAATCGAGTTTGCGGCCATGGGGGCCTTCTTCGCTTAAAGTTTTTTCGAATTGTTCGAGATGGCTCAGAAGCCTGTCTAGTTCTTCGGTAAAGTCTGTTTTGTCGGCCAGAATAACCACTTCCTGATGAAGCCGTAAAGGGTCAAGGCCTGTTTCAGAAAGGAGAAGTTTTAACCTTTCTTCAAGGCGGGCCTTGGCTGCCAGAAAGACTTGTTCCTTTTTGGACTGGATTTCTTTTATGAGTTTTTTTAATTTTGCCAATTGTTCGCGCAAGACTGCCTCCAAAAAGGATCCTTCCTTTATCCGCATCTTGAGAAGGGAGTTAAGGGCTTTTTCCACCACAGGGGAGAGTTCTTCCCAGAGTTTTTCAAGGTCTTCTTCCTGTTCCATGGGAGAAAAGATATCCCTCATGCGCAAAAGGTCTTTGGTTTCAATTTCTCCTTTAAGTCCAAGGAGAACTTTTAAGTAATTGAGGCTTGAAATGTATTCTCTGGCAAGGGTTTCATTAAAAGTAAGGCTCTGTGCCTGAGGGGGTGAGCCTATCAACTGAACATAAATCTCCACCCGGCCACGCAAGAATTTTTCTCGCACAAGACGCCTCAGGTGTTCTTCAAGGCCTTGATAGCGCCGGGGAAGCCTTGCCACTATCTCTAAAAAACGATGGTTCACACTTTTGGCTTCTACCCTGAGAGACCACGTGTCCCAGACTTCCTCAGCCCTACCAAATCCTGTCATGCTCTTTAATGTCATAAAAATTCCTCCAACAATCCTCTTTTTTGCCATGCACTTTAATGGTAAAAAGTGATTCATGCGACATTTAAGGCAAGAAAAGCCGGATCCCACCCGTCTTATCGAGGAAAAAATCCAAACCGCCCAGGAGATTTTCATTATTTGGGGAGAAGATTTAAAAAAAGACGCACTAATTAAGGCCCTTTTGCCCCGTTATGAAAAGGCGGTAAACGCCTCTAATAAGGCCATGGAGGAGGCGGGAACATTTAAAGAATGCTACGTATGTAGCGTAATTGATAAAAAAGGCTGTTGTAAAATTGGCCTTGAAAACGAATGTAGCGTTTTAATTCTTCTTCTTAATCTCCTATTTGATGTTAAATTTCCCGAAGAAAGAGAAGTTCCAGGTAGATGTTTTTTTGTGGGACCAGTTGGTTGCAAAATTTTTGCACGGCCTATGCTTTGCCGTGATTACTTTTGTCTGCGTCTTCAAAAGATGCTAAGCGAAAAGGAAATGGCCCACATAACCCAGGTTTTAAACGAAGAATTAACGCTACTCCATCAAATAAACACCCGTATGAGAGAGCTTCTTGAAGAATGGACAGGAAGGTTTCTCTTAGAATATGACCTTACAGGTTACGGAGTAGATTATAGGAGGCCCTTATGACAAAAAACACCTTTTGGATTTTCTTGATGGTTTTTTCCTTTTTGGTTGTTTCTTGCGCCAAAAAAGAAATCCCTTACACTCCGGCAGAAACACCACCACCATCTGTAAAACAAGAAACCTCTCCCCAACAAGCAGAAGAAATCCCTCAGGCTAAAGTAGAAGAAGCGGTGCCTTCTCCAGAGGCCCCTGCCTTTGAAGAAGTAGGCCTTGAACCAAAAAGTGCCGCATGGGTTGATGCTCATCGGGAAGAACTTCTCATTTACGGGCGCAGCACAAGGCCTTTTAAAGCAATCTTTTTTGACTTTGACTCATACGCCATCAGAGACGACATGAAAGAGCGGCTTATGGAAAACGCACGTTATCTTCTGGAACACCCAGAGATCAGGGTAGAACTCCAGGGTAATTGTGATGAACGCGGCTCAAGTGAATACAACCTAGCCCTTGGCGAACGCCGTGCCCTTGCGGTAAAACGCTACCTGCTTAATCTTGGCGTCCCTGAAGGGCAACTTACCACCGTGAGTTTTGGCGAAGAAAGACCTCTTGATCCAAGGCACAATGAAGAAGCCTGGGCCCTTAACCGCCGGGTTGACTTTGTGATAATTAAATAAAGGGGGATTTTTATGCAAAAGCTAGTTTTTTGTTTGGTGTTTTTGCTCGTAGCTGGCTCTTTAAGTAATTTGTATGCTTCTGAGCTAAAAATCGGGGTCATTGATTTGCAAGCCGTAGTGCGCAAATCAGAGGCCGGGCAAGAGGCCCTTAAAAAACTCCAAGAAAAATTTAACGTGCTGAAAGAAAAGTTGCAGGCCCAAGAGCAAAAACTACGCAAATTCAAACAAGACCTTGAGAAAAAAGCACCGCTTCTTTCAGAAGAGGCCCGTCGCGAAAAAGAACGTGAGTATCAAAAAATGCTAAGAGAATACCAGGCTGCTCGCGAAGATGCCCAGTTTGAGATGAAACAGGAAGAAGAAAAGGCCCTTAAACCCATCATGAAAGACTTAGAACAAGTCGTAAAAAATCTTGCGGAAAAAGAAGACTATGATCTCATCCTAGAAAAGAGAATGCCCGGGCTTTACTGGGCCTCAGAAAAAGTAGACATTACCGACAAAGTAGTAGAGCTTTACAATCAATATCGTACTTCCAAGAAGAAATGATCCTTGCAGGAGACGTCGGCGGGACAAAGACTCTTCTTGCGTTTTTTAAAGAAGAGGGTCCCGCTCGTGCTCTAAAATTAAGGCGTTTCGCCACAAAAGACTTTAAGAGTCTTTCTTCTTTGATAAAAGCCTATCTCAGCGAAGTTAAAATCGTCCCAAAAACGATTTCTCTTGCGGTGGCAGGGCCGGTGGTGCGTGGTCAGGTGAATATGGTAAATGTAGGCTGGCGCTTTTCGGTATCTTCCCTTGCCAAATCCCTTGGTATCAAACAGGTTTTCCTGCTAAATGATCTTGAAGCCACTGCTCTTGCTGTTTTTTTCTTAAAAAATCGCTATTTAAGAACCATTAAGCCAGGAAAACCCGACCCTATGGGTAACATAGCTGTTATTGCAGCAGGCACAGGGCTTGGGGAAGCCCTTCTTATCAGAAAACACGCTTCTTTTCCCATTCCTGTAGCAACCGAAGGCGGCCACGTAGATTTTGCCCCCTGGGATGAACTCACCTGGGAGATCTATCAATTTCTGGCCAAGAAATTTGGCCACGTTAGTGTAGAAAGAGTAGCCTCAGGTCTAGGAATTGAGCAGATTTATCGCTTTCTTTGCGAAAAAGAAGGCGTAAGCCCACGTTTTAACAAGGCTTCAGAAATTGGCCCTGCTGGCTTAAGCGGAGAAGATCTCCTTTCGGAAAAAACCCTTGAAATATTTTTTAAGGCCTACGGGAGAGAAGCCGGAAACCTTGCCCTTAAATGCCTGGCCACAGGAGGAGTGTTTGTGGCCGGAGGCATTGCCCCTAAGCTTGAACCATTTTTTGAAAGGGGCCTTTTTCAAGAGGCCTTCTTAGATAAAGGCAGGCTTAAAGAGACCTTAAGCAACATACCAATTTATCTGGTAACTCATCCTTATCCCGCCCTTTTAGGGGCAGCAAAGTTTGCGCGCCGGTTTACCGCGAAAAAGCAACATACCACGAAAAAATAACAATACCCCAGGCAAGTAAAAGCCCTTTTGTTTCCCACTTGTGCCTTAAGTCCGCTGGGTAAAACAACTTTAAACAACAGCCTATTACAAAGCCCACAACAAGCCCCAGAAAATGGGCCCCTAAATCTATGTTTCCTTTTCCTGCTCCTAAAAGCCCAAGGAGCCCCAGCGCAAAGCCAGAGGTTATAAGAATGCGTTTTCTTCCTCTTTCAAAGAAAACAAAGGCCGAAAGCACCCCAAGGATCCCAAAGGTAGCGGTGGAAAAACCGATAGAAATATGAACGCCACGTGAAAGGACAAGATTTAAGGCGTTTCCAATGCCACCGCTTAAAACGGCAAGAAGCCAGCAAAGACCAAGCGAAAGATAAGCCCTTAGCAAATAAAAAAACAGCCCAGAAAAAAATATGTTTCCCAGAAGATGTCCAAAATCACTATGAAGGGTCAAGGCAGTGAAAACCCTCCACCACTCACCTTTTAAAAAAAGGACGTTATTTGCAGTACCTATAGCAAACAATTCATCTTTTGGCTTAAAATCAAGTAAAGCCACATTGAAGATGGCAAAAAGAAGCATAGAAAAAACTACGCCTTCCGCGCCCCCTGGAGAGGATTTGTCTTTGGACGAGGAAGTCTCTTGGTTTTCAAGTTGGTAAAGGGTTATTTCTTGAAGGGCCTTATCGTAAAGTTCTTCTGGGACCCAAATCTCCCACTTATCACCGCGTCTTAGCTCATGTTCAATTCCCCTTGCCAACAAGACAAGAGAGTATGTGTCAATCTCTTTTTTGTTTCCGGTTATCAAAAGTTTAAACATCTTTTTAAGGATAAGGGCAATGTTTCCGAAAAGCTAGGATAGAAAATCTAAACAGGAGGAGGGTATGTCTTTTATCAAATGGCAGGACGAATTCCTGGTTGGCATTCCCGAAATAGACGCCCAGCACGAACAACTTATCGAAACCCTTAACCGGCTCCACGCGCTTTTGCGTAGCAAAACCCCTCCCAAGGAAGAAGTATATGACGTCTTAGAGTTTCTAAATCACTACACCATTGAACATTTTGGCACCGAAGAGACCAAGATGAGAGAAACCCCCGGCTTCCCCCAAGATCTCCTTGAGCGCCATTTAAAACAACATCGCTACTTTGTAGACAAAGTCCAGGAGTTTCGAGGGGTGCTTGATGATTACCACGAAGGGCTAAATGAAAGAAGAAACGTGTTAGATCTTTTTGCCTTTTTAAGCTACTGGCTATGCGAGCATATCATGAAGATAGACAAAGAAACAGCGCGTTATTTCAACGGTACTAACCCTAATATTCTTGAGGCAAGCGCTTAAGCTGAGCAAGGGTAAATACCGGGCCATCTTTACAAACAAGAGCAGGCCCTACATTGCAATGGCGACAAAGACCAAGGCCACAACGCATTTTATTTTCTAATGAAAGATAGATATCCTGAGGGGAAAATCCAAGTTTTTCAAGAATTGGAAGGGTAAATTTAATCATTATCGGGGGTCCGCAAACAAGGGCTACACTTTCTTTCCCGCTAGGTGCTATTTTTTCGGTAATCTGCGGGACAAAACCTACCAGTCCATCCCAGCCAGCGACTTCCCTGTCAACCGTAAGGTATAGGTTTAAGTCTTTTCGTTTTTGCCAGGCCTTGAGTTCATCGCGGTAAAGTAAAAGCCCAGGGCTTCTTGCACCGTAGATCATGGTGATTTGGCCAAAGTCTTTGCGGTTTTCCAGAAGATAAAGAAGAGTTGTCCTAAGAGTTGTAACGGCAAAGCCCCCTGCAATAAGCACTATGTTTTTCCCGCAAAAAGACTCTACCGGATAGCCGTTTCCCATTGGGCCTCTTAAACCAATTACCATCCCTTCGCTCAAACGGTGCAAGGCATCGGTAACAAGACCAGTCCTAAAGACAGAAAACATTAGGAGTTCTTCTTTGGGAGAAGAGGCAATACCAATAGGGCATTCTCCCTTTCCCAAAACAGAAAGCATCGCAAACTGCCCTGGTTTGTGAACAAAAGGTTTTTCTTCTAACAAGCGCAGGTAAAAACTTTTTATCAGGCCGTCTTCGGTTTCCACGCGGATTTTTTCAATACGGGCTGGCACCGGATACATGCTAAACCTCACCCATGGCCTGTATTATCTCCCAAAGGTTGATCCCTGCCGGACAGTTGGTGTTACACCGCCCGCATCCCACACAAAGAGGCTCTCCATATTCGTCTAGAAAATATTTGAATTTGTGCATAAAGCGGTTTCTAAACCTGGCAAGAGGACTTCTGCGCGGGTTATGCCCTGAGGCGTGCTGGGTGTATAAAAGAAACATGCAACTGTCAGGGACCCTTATACGCAGGCCCTTTTCGCCCACAACCTCATCATGCACGTCAAAACAATAACAAGTAGGGCAAAGAAACGTACATATCCCGCAGTTAAGACAAGCAAAGGAGAGTTTTTCCCAAAAAGACGCGTTATAAATCGTCATCAGGTCTTTTTCTTTTAAGCGCAAAAGGGAAGGGGAGGGATTTTTATTTTTTAGAAAGTTTTTAGCTATTTCGTTGAATAAGGCTTTGTCTTCTGGCAAAGCTTCTTTAGCTTCTACAGGAACAAGCGTTTTTCCCTTTTCGGTAATGGGTTTTAAGAGGAGTTTTTCATCTTTTTCAAGGAAGAGCAAATCTAAGCCCGATCCTGAAAAAGGGTCAATACCCATGGCCCAGCAAAAACAATCCGTGCTCTCTGCTAAGCAGGCCTTACCGATAAGGCTTGTGTTTTTATATCGCAAAGAGAAAAAAACATCTTCCTGATAGACTTTTTTTATGAGGGTTAAAGCGTAAGCATCACAGGCCCGCACCCCAAAAATTATTCTCTCATCTGGAGACGGGCTTAGTTTTTCAGGAAACGCTCCAGGAGTTACCTCAAAGGAAAGCATGGGCTCACGTGGAGGAAGAAAAAACTCCTTGGGGCTAAGGAGAGGTTTGCTTTCAAAGGTGATATTTCCCTGATAGGGTTCAAACTTCTCTTTTCCCGGCACAAAAAGCCTTGCCTTTTTTTCAAGAAAAGCTAGCCAATTATCCAGTTTTTCGCGCCCTAACACGTAAAGCATTAAATTTTTCCTTGTTCTTTCAGCTTGTGGGTAAATATAAAGTCTTCAGGGTCGTTTTCGTGAAAAGTGTTAAAAAGAAGCGGCTCTTCAAGGGAAAGCCCTGCCTCGTAACCAAAAGCGTGTAAAGCTTCTTTTCCAAGTTTTTTAGTAAGAAGAGCCACAGGAATATCAAAAGGGCAGGCCGCCTGACAGGCCCCACATTCCACGCACCGGCCTGCCAAATGATAGGCTCGCACAAGGTGATAAAGGGCAACATCTATAGGGTCGCGGCTTTTCCCAATCCAAGCTGGCCTTGTTTCGTCAACAAAACAAAAATCACAATAACAAAGCGGACACGCATTGCGGCAGGCGTAGCAACGAATACAGCGTGAAAGAAACTGATCCCAAAACCACTTACTGCGCAAAGAAATGTCTAAACCTTCGATTTGTTCCACCAAGGCGTAAGGGTCTTTGGCAGGCCTTTTCCCTTCAGCTGGAAGTAAAATGTTATAGGTTTCTGGCAAAGGATATTTGCAATAAAGGCAAGTATCACGTAAAAAATCGATTCTTTTTAAGTTTTTCGAAGTTGAAGGGGTTTTTATCGTAAGGTTTTCCTTAAAATCGTCTTCGATTGCTATGATTTGTGGGAATGAATTTTTTAGCTTTTTGGGGTCAAGCATACCAGGGCAGGGCACACCGATTAAAAAAACATCTTCTCTTTTTATTTGACCCTCTTTGATAAGCACAACCACAGCGCGCGCTACACATCCGGGGGCAAAAAGGGCTAATTTTTTCCCTTTCAGTTTTTTGAGATAGTTAGCAGGGTTAAGACCCCCAAAAGAAGGCCAGATAATTTTAGAAATTTCATCTTTGGTAGAGACAAAAGTTATTCTTTCGCAAAAAATATCTTGACCTTTGGTGTAAGCCAAAATTCCAGAGGCCAGGCCCTCTTTAAGGACATTTTTCGCAGCTTCTTTAATCTTTTCTGCAAAGGAAGCCAAAGCCTTCTCCCTTAATAATTTTTCTAAAATTTAAATTTGGACCGAGTTTTTCGAGAGTTATCGTAAATTCTTTAACAATTGCTGCAAAAACATCTCCTTCTGAGGCAGAGACCCAAGAAAACTGGACTCTTTCAGGCTCAAGGCCTGTAAATTCAAGGAGCTTTTTTAGCATATAGAACCGTCTGCGCGCAAACATGTTTCCCGTAAGATAATGGCAGTCTCCAGGATGACACCCTGCCACCAGCACACCGTCGGCCCCTGACTTTAGGGCATCAAAAATCATGGCTGGGGAAACACGACTCGAGCAAGGAACTCTCACAATACGAATGGAAGGCGGATAAGCCCTACGGGAAACCCCGGCAAGGTCAGCACCTGCGTAGCTACACCAGTTGCAGAGAAAGGCAATGATTTTCGGTTCAAAAGTCATATTTTAATCCTTTAATACCACAATCTGCCAAAGGCAGCCTCGATACTTGCGATAACAATTTCTTCATCTATATTTTTAAGTCTTATAGCACCTGAACGACAACTTGCCGTACAATTTCCGCAACCCTTACAAAGCGAGGTATTAACTACCGAAACCCTGCCGAAAGGTTTAGTCTCTTCGAGATGTATGGCCTGGTACGGGCAGACCGCCACACACTGGCCACAAGCGGAACATTTGCGCGGGTCAGTCTCTGCCACCAGGGGCTCAAGTGGCAATTCTTTTTTGGCAAGGATGGTAGCAGACCTTGCCGCTGCTGCGAGAGCTTGCCTCAAACTTTCTTCTGCGGACTTAGGGTAATGACAAAGCCCTGCCATAAAGACCCCTTCAGTAGCAAAATCAACAGGACGAAGTTTCTGATGGGCCTCAAGCATAAACCCTTGAGGAGTGGTGGCACACTTAAAAAGCTTAGCCACAGCAATGCCGCTTTCATTTGGTATCACAGCGGTGGCAAGCACCAGCAAGTCAGGACAAAGTTCCAAAGTCTTTTTGATAACAGGCTCAAAGACGCTTAGCCTTAAAGTTTTGCCTGGGCTTACCTCAGGAAGACTATCAAGATCATATCGGATAAATACAGCGCCGAGTTCACGCGCCTTCTGATAAAGTATTTCATTTTTGCCATAGGTGCGCATGTCCCGGTAAAGGACAAAAATCTTAAGTTTTGGATTTATTTCTTTAAGGGTGATGATTTGCTCCACCGTTTGAGTGCAACACACCCTGCTGCAATAGGGCCTTTCAGGGATGCGTGAGCCCACACACTGAACAAAAATTACTTCTCGAAGACTTTTAATCTTTTCAGGATGCGTTTTGATGAGCTCGTTTAGCTCAAGGCTAATCTTTATGTTTTCTGACTGCCCGTAGCCAAAAGAATAGGGGCCATGGGGAATGTACGGGTGTGCACCAGTAGCTAAAATAGCTATCCCGTGTTCCACCGCAGTTCCGTCAGAAAGTTTTGTCTTAAATTGACCCACCGAACCGGAAACATCGATGACACTGGTTTTAAGGCGTAAGTCTATCAGAGGATGGTGGCTAACTTTTTCAGCAAGTGCAAGGGCAAGATCTGGGAGCCTTTTTCCGTAAACCGTACGCGGGACCCGCAAAGCGTATCCCCCAAGGATTTCTTTTTCTTCCACAAGGGTTACAGGGAATCCTTGCTCTGCAAGAGATAGTGCTGCTTGCATCCCTGCAAGCCCACCCCCAACCACAAGCCCTCGGTTAATTACCTCTACACGTTGGGCTGAAACAGGCCTTTTAAGGCGTACCCGGTTAACAGCCATGGCCACAAGTTCTTTGGCTTTTTGGGTGGCTTTATCTGGGGTCTCAGGATGCACCCAGGAGTCCTGGTCCCTGATATTTGCCATTTCAAAGAGCTCACTGTTTAGCCCTGCAGCACGAAGTGTTTCTTGAAAAAGGGGTTCATGGGTGCGCGGGGTGCAGGCTGCCACCACAATGCGATTAAGTGCTTTTTCTTTGATGGCTTTTATAATTTTTTGGACAGTATCTTCTGCGCAGGTAAAAAGATTATCCTCTACGTGGCATACGTCTGGAAGGTGAGCGGCAAAACGGGCTACTTCATTTACGTTCACCACACTTGCAATGTTTAAGCCACAGTGACAGACAAAAACGCCTATCCTTGGAGGCTCAGGAAATACAAACCTTTCGGGCGGATAGGCTTTTTCTTGGGTTTCTTGAAAGCGTGCATCAGCAAGCAGCGCTTGAGCTCTAGCTGCAGAGGCACTTGCCTCAGCAACGGTGTCAGGGATATCTTTTGGCCCAGAAGCCTCGCCACAAACAAAAATACCCGGGCGACTCTCAAGAAGACTTTCTTTCAAAAAACCAAAGGAATCAAGCTCAGCCTGAGAAGCCTTGGCAATATTATATAGGCTCTGATGAGGTCTTATACCCACCGAAAGGATCACCAGATCAAACAATTCATCGTGGCAGGAGCCCTTTTCGTCTAGATAATGGATTAGAACAGAGTCTAGATGAGGCAAAATGCTATGAATTCTCGAGCGCACAAGGCGCACTCCCTGTTCCTTGGCCCGCTCAAGATATTCCTCAAAACCTTTGCCCATGGTGCGCATATCCATGTAAAAGATGGTGGTAGAAAGTTCTTCTTTGGCATGTTCCTTGGCAATAACCGCTTGCTTTAAGGCATACATGCAACAAATTGAAGAACAATAAGGGACTTGAGCACGATTTATATCCCGCGAGCCCACACACTGCACCCAGGCGATTTTTCGGGGAGTTTTCCCATCAAAAAGCCTTTTTAAATCCCCACGAGTAGGCCCTGAGGCTGAAAGAAGCCTTTCGAATTCATGGGCGGTCATCACCTGTGGGAGCCTCCCGTAGCAGTACTGATCAAGACCCGAGGGATCAAAGGTATCAAAACCTGGAGCAAGAAGTATAGCACCAACTTTTAGCTCTAACTCTTCTATTTTTTGAGAAAAATCAATAGCACCGTTTGGACAAGCCTTTTGACAAAAACCACAGCGGCCGGGCTTTCTGATGGCAATGCAGTGCTTTGGATCAACGGAGTACTTAAGCGGTACCGCCTGGGGATAAAGCAGGTAGATGGCTTTGCGAAAAGAAAGCCCTTTATCAAATTCGTTGGGAACCTTTTTAGGACATTTGGCAGCACATTCGCCACAAGCAATGCATTTAGATTCATCAACATAGCGCGGATTACGCCTGAGTTTTACGAAAAATTCACCAGGGGAGCCTGAAACTTCAAGGACTTCGATAAGGGTTAAGAGTCTGATGTTTTGGTTGCGAGAAACTTCAACAAGCTTGGGCGAAAGAATACACATGGAGCAATCGTTGGTGGGAAAAGTCTTATCAAGCTGGGCCATAACGCCGCCAATGGCAGGACGCGCTTCAACGAGATAGACAAAAAAACCAGAGGCTGAAAGATCAAGTGCAGCTTGAACACCTGCAATACCACCACCAACAATAAGGACAGAGCCTTTTCCCATAAAACCTCCGAGGTTATCTCAATTTTAAGCCGCGAGGACAATTCCTGTCAAAAGAAAACTGTATAGTCCCTAACAACTCCAAAGTCTTGTGAGGGAGCACCAATGACCTAAGCATCCCAAGAGTGGACCGTAACAAAAAAATGTCTGATAATGAACATTATGTAAAATAAAACTTGCAAAAATGGGAACGGATCCCGTGCGCTGTCTCTGATTAAGAATTTTCGATTTTAGTTATTTGCCGGTAATAATCTTTGAGGAAGGTTTCCACGTAGGTTTTACGTTTTTCTTGGTCATGTAAAGTCATATCCAGCTGACGGGTAAAAGCCAAAAGACGCCCCAGATAATTTAAAGTGATTTCAAGCTTTTTGTCCCTTGGTCCTAAATAAAGGCCGCAGATGAGATCCGAAGTTATTTCTACTTCAAAACCCAAGGGTTCTAAAATGTCTCGCAGGAGAAGGAGGCGCTGATGGCGTCCTGAAGACCCTGCGCCCCCTCCCTGTAAACGAAATATTAGGTAATTATCCCCTTCTTCCCTAAAAAAGGCTTCTACATTCATGAGGTGGTAGGCAAGCCGCAATCTCAAATACAAATAGTCCCTTGCAACAACAAAATAACCCTTTCCTCCTTCTCTTTTTACGCTAGTTTCAATAAAAGAACGTGATAAAACCGAAAAAAAACCGCCAAGATTAAATTCAACTGCTCCTTTCCAATCTACGTCTTCATGAGTCATCCCACGCCATAGTATAAGCAAAGGGAGAGAACAAATATCGGATATGGTAATTTCTCTTTTAAAAAGGGCTTGTTGATGCACACCATCTCCGATGTCTAAAAGATAAAAAGTTATGGGAATTCGCGGATCTTTTAAAATATGAAGAGGTCCTTCTTTTTCTAAAAGGAATAATTCGCGCACGGCAGCTTCATGAGAAAAAAAACTGAGATCTCGAAAAGTTTTAAATTCTTTAGGATTTACTACTACCGCTAAGTCTTCACTCTCAGGCAAAGCTATTGTTAAAGAAGTAATCTTTTCCTTGAGATCATTAAAAAAAGCCTCTTCAGAAATAGAAATAGACTTTTGGAAGTCCTTTCTAGAATCAGTTCTTATTTTTCTTTCCGATTGAAAAGAAAACTTTAAAATAGGTGAATTTATTGGAACACATTGGCATATATATATTTTTTCATTTTCATCTACTTCCCATCCGAGAATTATGTCTTCTTTAAAATAAGATTTTATCCTTTCTGCATAAGATAAAAGGCTCTCTATAAAAGGGGGCTTGTTGTCTTCAATAAGTAGAAAATTTTTATTGTCTTTTAAAAAAATTAGAGGTTGCTCGGGACAAGAAGGATTTGATGTATATAAAATACCTGATAGCTTTGGTTTAATAGATTTTTGGATAATTATACTTCCTTCTAAGGAGGATTCTTTCCCTACGTATGTCTGCCAAGTCTGTATTTGGTACTTAATATCTTCCAAAACAATTAAGAGTTCTTCTTTCCATATCCTGGTCAAAACTTCTAATTTGGGTAACAACCAAAATTCTTTATTAAGTGGACTTATTTGTATACTAATGGTTGCTGGATGTCCCCATCTTTTTATACATTGTTCGATCTCTTCTTCATACTGTTTTTTCAATACCCCTTGACTTAAAGGAATTACTATCCCTGGAGGGACGGGAATATCCAATTTATTTTTGATTTCACCTAACTGTGCGGCAGGAATTCCTATCTTATCTTTTAAAGAAAAATCTATTTCTTCTAACGGAAGGCACCCTACCCTATTTTCTTGAGATAGACACTCTTCTTTTATTTCTTTTTTTAGATTTTCTAGCAAAGGATATAGCCAGCGATATCTTCCTGAAGAAAGATCATTGAGACATTGTATAATAGACTTTATTTCTTTATATATCTTAAAAATATCTGTTTCTATTTTTGAAAGTGTTATCTTCTTGTTTATCTGTCTTTTAAATTTTTCTATCTCTAAAAATAAATTATATCTCTTTCTTAAAAGAACTTTAAAAGACAAGTGATTAGTCTTTATGTTAGAAAATCCTTCACTTAAAAAGAATTTTATTAATTGATTATCGTATTTTACCTTATCTTTGCTTCTTGAAGATGTCATAGTATTTTAATTGACTTGTCTTAATTAATTGTTCAATACTGAACTCTTTTGATTTTTCAGAAAATATTAATTCTACTAACTTTCTCAAGCGACGGTATCCTTTTGCCGCCTCTATCCCCTTCCCCTGAAAAGGAAGAAAGAGCGGTTTTTCTAGACTTCCCCCTTGATAAATCTTTCTATGGTAAGTATCAAGTGTAACAATCGCTCCTTCTGAAAGTTGACGAAAACCCTTTACTTGGCAAAGTGCCGGAATTTTAAGCTGCTGGCAAAGATGTCCTATGAAATCCTGTGGATGTCCTTCCTCTAATAAAACCCCTTGGATTGATTCAGATAATACGGAGATTATATCTTCTCCTTTTGGTATCATTAAAATAGTATCTTTTAACAGATATTTTTTAGGAAGACTTAATTGTCCGGTAACAACTCCATGATATACTACGATACCACCTTCCGTTAATACTTTCTCATGAGCAATTTCAGGATTAATTCCCTTAAGAACTTTTACGTCATAAAATAAAATTTGGCCGCTTTTTGTTTTTATCCATTTAAGATGTAAAGGAAAACCAAAAAAATGTTCTAAAATAAATGAATATATGAGAAAAGATCTTTTATCTTGCAAAGACAAACTATTTTCTGAAAGATTATCAAAAGAAGGATTCTTGGATAGATAACAAATATCTTCGCCAAAAACTACTAAAGATAAATGGGGACTGTCAGGGGATGAAGTATAAAATTCACCAGAACTAGTTATAGGGATATCCTCCCAAACTAATATGCTTTGAGGACTTAAATTTCTTTTTAAAGCCCTTGTTAATAACGCTATATATGCGCTGGTTATCGCCTCTAAATTGCCTTGAGCTTTTAAGGATAAATTGTTCAGATCATTAAATACCCGTAATTTTACAGCATTTTTTACGGAATAAGATTTAATAATTTCTTTTAACTCAGATTTTAATTTGTAAGGAAGTGTTTTTGTCCCTTTTTTTATTATTTCTTCTTTTATACAAGTTTCCCAGGCCTGCGGGGTAAAAACCAAAATATCTGGAACCGGAAGGCCTAAAACATTTTTTATTTCTCCTAAGATAGCAATCTCTTTTTCTAACCATCCTTGATCTTCTATATCGATTTTTGAAAGCTTAGTTACTAAAGGAGGCTCTAATTGTTGATTATTTAGACGTCTCATAATCTTTTTCTCTAGTTCTTCCAATCTCTGTGCTAACAAGAAGTCAGATTGTGTTAAGGATAGTAAATGATTTAAAAGTTCTCTCACCTCGTCGAAAAGGTTAATCAATAAAACCCTTAAGTCATGAATGGATATGGGATGTTTTTCGTCAATAATTTCCCTTAATATTTTTAAGAGAGCTTCTATCTTTACAAAAAGTCGTTCTATTTCTTGTTGGCGCTCCCGTTGAATTAATGGCAAAAGTTCATCAGCCTCTTTTAAATAGAGGCTTTTGGAGCCCCAAAAATTTCTAAAAAAGGAAAATATTTTCATCTTTTTGACCTTACTTTTTCATATTGTAACGCAAATTTAGTGCCCACCCTCTCTTGTTTCAATCTATGTTCAATTTTGAAACATATTTTTTGTGAACAATTTTATTTGTTTCATTTTTGAAACCAAAACTTCATTGATAACCGGAGTGCAATATAACTCTTCAAAATATCGTAAAAAAATTTTGGAACACTCCTTGCAAAAATAATTTCAAAATTTTTACAGGAAATTAACGGCATGAGCAAAGGAATTGTTTTATTGATTTTGGATTCATCTCAAATTTTATGCGGTGGATTTTACGCCCTACAACTGGCCAAAAGAGAAACAGCCCCTGTATATGTTCTTTTGGATATAACTGAAGATGGACCTGAAGTAACAAAAATGCTCGCCAAAATTAAAAGTAAAGCCGGAAAAGAAGGTATTGAATTGAAAATCTATTTAACTAATCACAAAGACTTAGAATCCTCTTTATTAGACTTACTTAAACGCAAAAATGTTTTTCAAGTTTTATCAATAGCCAAAAACGAAACCGAAGCAGAAAGTATAAAAGGCCAATTTAAAAGAGTAGAAGAAAAACTTTATCAAGATCCTGACTGGCCTTATTCCAGTCTACAACTTTTCATAGTGTCTGTCCCACAAGATATGGAGTCTATGGAAGAAATATCTTCATATTTTACAGATTTTGAGGAGGGGTAACATGTACATTTATCTACCTATTGCTTTGACCAGTGTGAACATCTTCCTTATTGTCGGATTGGGCCTTGGGGTAGGACTACTTTCTGGACTTTTTGGAGTAGGTGGTGGTTTTTTGATGACCCCCCTACTCATTATGATTGGGATCCCACCTACTGTGGCGGCCGCTACTGATGCTAATCAAATCGTAGCAGCTTCAGCATCTGGGACCATTGCTCATTGGCGTTTAGGAAATGTGGATTTCAAGATGGGCCTTCTTCTCTTAATAGGAGGATTTACCGGAGGGGCTTTAGGTGTCCATATCATCAAAATATTACGGGCTATGGGTAATGCTGATTTCCTTATCAAAATTACCTACGTGGTCATGTTGGGTTTGGTAGGAAGTTTTATGTTTGTGGAAAGTTTAATGGCACTTAAAGGCAGAAGCAAAAGCGAAACTCAAACAACTGCTAAAACAGCAGGTCCAAGTAAAGGTAAAAAAAGGGCCTTCATTGCCCGACTTCCTTTTCAAACATATTTTGAAAAATCTGGAGTTAGCCATTCGGTCATTGTTCCCATCTTATTAGGTGCTTTTGTTGGAATTTTGGCAGCTATTATGGGAGTTGGTGGCGGTTTTCTAATGGTGCCCGTGATGCTTTATTTGCTTAGAATGCCGATGCATGTAGTAGTAGGTACTAGTCTCTTTCAAATTATGTTTACTTGTACCGAAGTTACTTTTCTACAAGCATATACTAACCATACAGTAGATTTTATTTTAGCTATTCTTTTACTCTTAGGTTCCACTATAGGCGCACAAATAGGAGCTATTTTCGGACGTCGCCTCAAAGGAGAACAACTTAAAATTCTACTTGCTATAATAGTTTTAGCAGTAACCGTGAAAATGCTACTTGGACTTGTTATGAAACCCGACCTTCTACTATCTTACAAAGGAGGACATTAATATGCGTAACAAAAAATATATTTTCGTCTCCATCTTATTAGGAATCTTTTTATTGGGAACTTTGATTGAAAAAAGTTTCGCCTCTATTTCTTGTGAAATTGTACCCAATTATATTCCAATCCATTTTTTTTATAGTGGAAAAGACGTAGAAATTTTTGGACACAGTGATCAAAAAGCAGACGTAGTAATTGTCATCCAAGATAAGGCAGAAGAATTACATTTGAGAAAAAAAGGAAAGGTAAAAGGTCTTTTTTGGATGAATGTAGGCGAGCTAACCTTCGAGCCCGTTCCTATCGTTTTTATGGTTTTTTCTAATAAACCATTAGATCAAATTTTGGATAAAACAGAACAAGCAAAATATGGCATAGGATATGCTGCTTTATTCAAAGAAGTAAAAATAAAACCTGATCCCGGTCCTGACCGTAACAGATGGATTAAAGAGTTTATAAAATTCAAAGAACATCACCATCTCTATCGCGAAAAATTCAATTCAATTAAAATAGAACCTGAAGGCCCTAGCTATAAATATCAACTCCATTTTCACTGGCCTTTTCAGGCTCCCCCAGACGTTTATACTGTGACTGTATATGCTATCAAGGACGGCAAGGTTGTCGGTTCTTGTAAAAAGAAGATAAAAATAGAAAAAGTGGGCCTTCTCAAGACCATTTCTGATATGGCTCTAGAAAGACCGGCCCTTTACGGCATCATTGCTATTATTATTGCTATTGTGGCAGGAATAGGAGTAGGATTAATATTTGGTGGTAAGTCTAAGCATTAAAGAGCTGATATGGATATTTTAAAAAAAATCTTTACTTCTTTAGGATCAAAAACAAAAGATAAACCAGATTTAAAAGTATTATTTCATCGTTTTAGGGAGGTGATAGAATCAAATACTAAAGCTTTAGAAATTATTGCAGATATGGGAGATAAGCTTAGCGGTGATTATATTTTCGATATGGCTTATATTCGCAAAGTGACTAAAGATCTTAGTGAAGCAGTTTTTCATTCTGTTCATAATTTGAATCTACTTTGCCAAAATCGTTATCAAGAACTTTACCAAATTTTTGATCAAATAGAAACGCGCTTAGAAGCTTTAATAGAAAATAAAGTAGCTGATGGGCCGTTTGCGGTTATTTTAGATGAAAATTGTCCAGAAGACATAGACCTTTTGGGCGGGAAAATGGCCCATTTACTAGAGATTAAAAGACATCTAGGGCTTAATATTCCAAAAGGTTTTGTTATCACTTCTGCTGCTTTTAATAACTATTTGACGTATAATAAATTACATCCTTTATTGGAAGAACTTAAGGAAGCCTTAGAAGATCAGGATACAGAATCAATAGAATTAAAGCGCAAAAAAATAGAAAAAAAGATTTTAGAAGGAAAGATAAGTCCTGAACTTGATAAGGCGTTGAAAAATGCATTGAATTATTATAAAGAGGTTTGTAAAGATAGACCTTTAGTAATACGAAGCAGTGCTCAGGAAGAAGACCAAGAACTCTCTTTTGCTGGTCAGTTCGAAACTATAATCAACGTTCCTCCTACTTTATCCGCTTTAATTATAGCCTATAAAAAAGTTATTGCGAGTCTTTTTGGTCCCAAAGCTATAAGTTACGCGAGAAAGTTTGGTAGTCATCTTTTGGAAATGGCTATGGCTGTTGGTTGTTTGGAGATGGTAGAAGCTAGAACTAGTGGAGTAATATTTACAATAAATCCTCAGGATCCACATCTTGATACTCTTCTGATTACAGCTAATTGGGGCCTTGGAGGAGCAGTAGTTGAAGGACGTTTTCCGGTAGATCGCTTTGTTGTTTCTAGAAGCGATCCTAATCATATTTTAGAAAAAGATATCGCAGATAAAACACACTGTTTACTGCCATCTGAAGATGGAACAATTGAAACCGAAGTTGCACCAGAAATTAGAAAAAGCCCCTGCCTAACAAACGAGGAAGTACGAACTCTAGCTAAAATAGGACTTAGTTTGGAGAGATATTTTAAAAGACCCCAAGACATAGAATGGGTAATCAATCCCCAAGATGTACTTTATCTACTACAAAGCCGCCCTCTTTCTATTTCTAACGAAATTGTAGAAATCGATAAAATCCAAGAAGTAAAGAAGAAATATCCCATAATAGTCGAAAAAAAAGGGATAATAGCACAAAGCGGTATTGCGGCCGGACAAGTCTTTTTACTTAAGTCCCTAGAAGAGTTAGACAAATTTCCAGAGGGCGCCATACTAGTCGCACCGAGAGACTCTTCACAGTTTGTTAGGATCATGCCTAAAGTAGCAGCTATTTTAACAAATATAGGTTCTCCTACCAGTCATATGGCTACTTTATGTCGGGAATTTCGTGTTCCTGCTATAGTGGGAATGGGAGACATTACTGAAAGGGTTCAGCCTGGTGAAGTAATAACGGTAGATGCAGAAGACAATTGTATTTATAAAGGAAAGGTGGAAGAACTCCTTAAATTTCAAGCCGCTTCTCAATTGAACTTAGCTGATACTAAAGAGTTCCGATTGTTACGAAAGATTCTTCGTTTTGTAGCTCCACTTAATTTAGTAGATCCTCTTTTGCGAAATTTTAAACCAGAATTCTGTAAAACTTTTCATGATATTTTACGTTTTTGTCATGAAAAAGCAGTTGAAGAACTAGTAAGCATAGGAAAAGAAAAAGGAAATCTGTTGAACAAGGATATTACTAAAAAGCTCGATCTCCCTATTCCAACAGGTATTTTGATAATTGATTTAGGAGGGGGATTAAAGCCAGGAACGGAAGATAAAGATGAGGTAAAGCTGGATGATATAGAATGTATTCCTTTCAAGTACGTTTTGTCAGGAATGTTAGAGCCTAACGTATGGCAAACAGAAGCTGTTCAACTCCAAGTTAAAGATTTTATTTATAGTATGATTAAAACTCCTGAAATATCTCCCTCTTATTTAGGAGAAAATATCGCTGTCATCTCAACTTACTATCTCAATTTAAGCTTACGTTTTGGATACCATTTTAATATTTTAGATACTTATTGTTCCCCAAATATAAGAGAAAATCATATTTATTTTCGATTTATTGGAGGAGCAGCAGATTTAGCTAAAAGAAGCAGACGTATAAAACTTATTGAAAAGATATTATCATATTATGATTTTAATATAATGACTAAGGGGGACCTTTTAGTAGCAAGAATTGCCAATATACCTCTAGAAGAAGCAGCAAAAATTTTAAAAATGATAGGAAGACTTATAGGTTTTACACGTCAACTAGATGTCCTTATGGAAGATGATTCCGCAATAGAAGAGGCCTATCGCAAATTTTTATTCAAAAAATAATAAATATTGGAGGATATAATGCCATCTTCTAAATATAAAATTATGGTCATTGATGATGAGCCTATTGTCGGCAAAAGATTAAAGCTAGCTTTTGAAAAATCTGGTTATGAAGTTTTAGTATATAATAATGGAAAAGAAGCCTTACTAGCACTAGATAAGGAACCCTTTGACGTTATTGTAACAGACTTAAAAATGGATATCGATGGCTTTGAAATATTTAATAAAGCAAAGAAATTAAATCCCAAGGCTAAAGTAATAATTATTACTGGATATGCAGATGCTCAAAGTGCAAGAAGGGCAATACAAGAAGGTGTTTTTGATTTTATTCCCAAACCTTTCCGTTTAGAAGATCTTAAAAAGTCTGTACTAAAGGCAATCGAAGAGCTAAAATCCAAATAAAAATTAAAATTTTAATGAAATTGGTAGATATCTTTTTAAAAAAATTGGATTATCTGTATGGTAAAATAAAATCTTTTTATTTTTCTAATCATTCTACTGAAGATCCTGACTTTACAACTCAGATTCTATATGGAACAACAGAGCTAAAAAAGAAATATTTTTGTTTTAAAAAAGTATTGATGGAAAATGAAAAAATACTTGATCTAATGTCAGAAATTGTCCAAAATCGAGAAAGATTTTGTGATAAATCCTATTATGTCTTTCAAATTGAATCACTGCTATCTCATACATTATCCTTTATTGACTCTCTTAATGAATTTTCTGACAGAAAATATACCTGGTTATATGAAATATATCAAAATATTGCTAAAAATATAAGAAAAGATTTGAATTTAATAGAGAAAACTTATTCTCCTAAATTAATATATTTCTTAGAAAATATTTCTAAAGAATCTATCCATGAAATAGGAGCGAAAGCTGCTAACTTAGCTGAAGTTAAAAATGTATTACATCTCCCAGTTCCCGAAGGATTAGTTATATCATCATCTGCTTTTCAAAAAATAATCTACAAAAATGATTTAGATAATTTTATTAAAAAACGCTTGGACAATCTGAACATAGAAGACAAAGAAAAAATTTCTACGATTTCTAAGGAAATCAAACAAGCCATTTTAAATTCCCGTTTACCTAAAGAATTTTCTGATAAATTAACAGATGCTTTAAATAAAATAGGATCAGAATATTGGAGTGTTCGTTCCAGTGCTCTAGGAGAAGACGGAGAATATTCTTTTGCGGGACAATTTTTTTCTAAGTTAAATGTTCCTTTAAGTGATGTTCCTAGAGCTTATCTAGAGGTGTTGGCAAGCCTTTATGAAGAAAGAGCTATATATTATCGCCTGGCGAAAGGTCTTAATCTACACAAAATGTCAATGCCAGTTCTAATATTAGAAATGATAAATGCACGTAGTTCTGGAGTTATTTATACTGCCAATCCTATAAGTTCGTCTAAAGAAGAAATGCTTATCTCTGCTCATTGGGGAATAGGAAAACCTGTGGTAGGAGGTGATAATCTTCCGGATATTTTTGTTTTAGATCGCCATACAGGTAACATAAAAGAGCAAAAAATCGCTTCAAAAAGTAAAAAATTGGTGACAGATAAAAAAAACGGACTTAAAGAAGAAGAAATTCCAATTTCCTTACAAAAAGAGCCCTCCCTAAATCCTGACGAAATATTAAAATTATATCAAATGGCAATTACTATTGAAGAATATTATCAATCTCCTCAAGATATAGAGTGGTGCATTGATGAAAATGGAAATATTTATATCTTGCAGACTCGCCCCTTAAAAACCCTTTCCATAAAAGCCAAAAGGGCAAATTCTCCAAAATTTTTGCTTTGTAAAGGGGATCCTGTGAGCCCCGGCGTGGCTTGTGGGACTATATTTTGGCTTGAAGATTTGAAAGACATAAAATCCCTTCCTCAACAAGCCATTGTGGTTACAAAAAATATGGATCCAAGCTTAGTAACAATTGTTCACCATATAAAAGGCCTGATTTCCCTACGAGGAAGTAGTTTGAGCCACCTGGCCACTATTTTGAGGGAATTCAATATTCCAGCTATAATATGTCCATCTTTGACTCCAGAAGAAATTCCTAATGGGAAGTTAGTAACTTTGGATGCTATCAACGGAAACCTATATTTAGGACGAAGAGAAAACATCCTTGAAATTCAAATTTCTCCTAAATTTCCTAAAAAAAAGAGAGATTCACAAATAGAAAAGGTTCTTGAGTATATTATTCCTTTGAATTTAGCCGAAATTCCAGAAGACGGGAAAATATTTCCTGAACAAATAAAATCTATCCATGATTTAGTAAGATTTGGTCACGAAATTTTAATCAAAGAAATGTTTTTATGGGGAGAAAAAGACTATTCAAGAATGGCTCATATCCTATTTTCGTCTCGAGTACCCATAGTATTTTATGTTGTTGATATTGAAGGAGGTCTTAAGCCTCATGTGGCCTTTAAGAAAAAAATAACCATTGAAGATGTATGTTCCATCCCCTTTTTGGCTTTTTGGGAAGGTATGAGCCATCCAGATGTTCGTTGGGCAGGAAACGTTCCCTTTGAGTTGCAAAGTTTTATTTCTATAGTTTCTCGGTCTTTTGTGCGTGATAGGGATCTCTTTGGGAAGGCATATGTCCTTATATCACGGGAATATTTCAATTTCCATTGTAAGCTAGCATACCACTTTGCGGTTGTAGATTCTTACTGTAGCGAAGATAACATGGCTAGCAATTATATTGCTTTTTCTTTCCAAGGAGGCGCTGCCAACCTAGAAGGTAGATTAGGAAGACTTCTAGTAATTAAAAAAATTTTATCCCATTTTGGTTTTAAAATCAATATTAAAGCTGATCGTCTTAAAGCTATTTTAAGAGGAACAACTAAAAAAGAAACAGAGCAGATTCTTAATCAAATTGGGCGACTAATGGCTTACGTTCGTCAACTAGATATGTCCGTCAATAGTGACCATCTTGTTGATAAATATGCTAAAGCTTTTTTGGAGGGGAATTATTCAGTTGTTCACGAATAAATCATTCTCTATGACCCTAAAAAACGTTATTGGCATTGCGGTAGCCTTTTATACTATAGCTTTATTAGTAGTTATAATGACTAGCTATCTTTGTATCAAAAAAATAGATAATAAATTATACTTATGGACTGAATTAGATAGCATAGAACGCCAAATTCTAGAAGCAAGAAGATACGAAAAGACATATTTTTTGTATCACAACAAAGAAGATCTCTTACACGTTATTGACTACATAACTAAAATTGAAAAAACTATAAAATCTATAAATTTAGGACATGATTATAGAAAAAATAGAATTTATAAAAAATTAGGCATAAATAAAGAGTTAACACAACTTCATTATCTAATCAAAGAATACAAAAAGCTGGTAGAACAGCTAATTAATAAAGAAAAAATAGATCCAAATATTGCCAAAAAGGTCAGAGAAAAAGGCCATGAAATAACTGAGCTTTTTTCAAATATTAGAAAAAAAATAACTGAAAAACTTGACTCGGAAATCAATTTATATTCGTCTATACCCATTTTTATTTTTCTTATAGCTATCATAATAGTGCCTGTAGCTGCTTATTTAGTTGCAAAATGGATCATAGATCCAATTGAATACTTAGCAGTCAATATTAAAAAGATTTCAGAAGGCAAATTAAAATATATTCCTCCATATAAAAGATATCTTTTAAGACACAAAGAATACGAAGAACTAATAAAAAACATAAATGAAATGTTACACACCCTTAATGCAAAACAAAAGGAACTATTACAAGCAACTAAAATGGCAGCAATAGGCACAGCGATTTCTGGCATTGCACACGAAATCAATAATCCTCTAAATAATATCTTTTTGACAGTTGAAGTTATTATTGACAATTTCGACGATTTAGATAAAGAAGAAATACTTGAAATGTTACAAGACATTTATCATGAAGGCGAAAGAGCTAGGGAAATAGTACTACATCTATTAGAATTTGCCCGTTCTAAAAGAGATATGTCCACTGAAGAAATAGACTTAACAGCACTAATAAAAAGTGCTTATAGACTTTTAAGTAATGAACTAAATACAAAAGGAATAGAAACAAAACTGGATATACCAGATACTCCTATCAAAATTTTGGGAAATTTTAATCAGCTAGAACAAGTTCTAATTAATATTATAGTAAATGCCGCTCAAGCAATGCAAGGAGGAGGAAAACTTTCGATAAAAGCATATGAGCAAGGAGAAAAAGCCATTATAGAAATTGCTGATACAGGGCCTGGTATTCCAAAAGAAATTAAAGATAAAATTTTTGAGCCTTTTTTTACTACTAAAGAAAAGGGAACGGGATTAGGACTTTCCGTTTCCTATAGTATTATTAAAAAACATCACGGAGATATAAAAGTAGAAAGTGAAGTCGGGAAAGGAACAATATTTAAAATCATTTTGCCAATAGCAAAGAGATATAATAATGCCGCACAATAATATGAAAGAAACAAAAGAAAACAAAAAAAGAATTGTTATTATTGATGACGAAGCTTTAACATGCAAGCGTCTTGAGACCGCTTTATCAAAGCATGGTTATGAAGTGTACTCTTTTACAAAGGGATATTCTGCACTTCTTTTTATAGAAGACAACCTGTGCGATCTAGTAATTAGCGATATCCGTCTAAAAGACATTGATGGTTTAGAATTATTAGAAAGGCTAAAAGATATTTGTTCAAGTTTACCAGTTATCCTTATTACAGGTTACGCTTCCATCCCTGGAGCAGTAGAAGCTACAAAAAAAGGAGCGTATTATTACTTACCTAAACCTTTTCATATTAAAGATCTACACAAAATTGTAGAAAAAGCTCTAAATGAAAGTTTAGGAATAGAAATATGTAAAGAAAAATTAAAGATTAAAAAACAGCCATTTTTTGCTGGTTTAGTTGGTGAAAGCCTCGCAATGAAAAAACTTTATGAAACTATTGAAAAAGTTGCACCTCTAGATTGTAACGTTCTCATCGAAGGAGAAACAGGAACTGGAAAAGAACTGATAGCTCGAGCTATTCATAGCCTTAGTCCCAGAAAAAACAATCCATTTGTAGCTTTTAATTGTGGAGCATTAAGTGAAGATTTAGCTGCTAATGAACTTTTTGGTCACGAAAAAGAAGCTTTTACTGGTGCAGTTTCTAAAAGAATAGGTCTATTAGAAACTGCTAATTATGGTACTTTATTTTTGGATGAAATTGGAGAATGTTCCCCTCTTTTACAAGTAAAATTATTAAGAGTTATTCAAGAGCGCCAATTTTACCGATTAGGAGGGACTAAACCTGTAAATATCGATATTCGTATCATAGCTGCAACCAATCGTAATTTAAAAAAAATGATAAAGAATGGTTATTTTAGAGAAGATCTCTATTATAGATTAAACGTAATTAATATTAAAGTTCCTCCTTTAAGAGAAAGAAAAGAAGACATTCCAGCACTGATAAGATATTTCTTAGAAAGGTATAATAAAAAATTTAAAAAAGAAGTTTATCAAGTAGAGGCAAGCGTTGTAAAAGTATTATTAAACTACTCGTTTCCCGGAAATGTAAGAGAATTAGAAAATATCATTGAACAAGCTGTAGCTTTGTGTGAGAACAAAATCCTTAAGCTTGAAGATTTACCACCTGATTTAAAACTAATGGATAAAACTTATAATAAAAATATTCTCCCACTCAAAGAATATGAAAAACAATATATTAAAAATATCCTCTACCTTACTGGTTTTAATCAAAAGGAAACAGCAAAAATTCTCGGCATTTCTAGAACTACCCTTTGGCGTAAAATGAAGGAATTAAATATAACTAAAAATGTAGATCTCTCGAAATAATTTTACAGAGACCTTTGCAAAATCGTTGGGATCAGTGTTGTCAGCACAAGCGCAAGGGATCCGTTCTAATTTATAAAAATCTTTGAAAATTGAGGAGAACAGTTGCAGCACAACCGCAGAGATCCGTTTAGGATCTTTAAATTGGTGCCCGGGGCCGGAGTCGAACCGGCACGGGGTATTACCCCAGGGGATTTTAAGTCCCCTGCGTCTACCAGTTCCGCCACCCGGGCTTTCGTCTGGATAGGGATTCTATCCCGAATAAACCCGGGCTGCAAGATTAAGAAAGGCCATTGCGTTTTAATTTGCGGCGGAAAATAGTAACGACGCTAAACATCCCTATCCCCAGCAACACTATAGTTGAAGGCTCAGGGATGGGATCACAAACATCGCACTCAAAGCAACCTGAAATTTTTACCCAGTCCACTTTAATGTCACAATCGCAGCAGCCGCAGCAGCCGCCGCCTGAGCATGACGCTAATTGTAATTTAACAATGAGCTTATGATCATCCTCGACATATGTAAGCACATTGATATTGTTAAAAACATTTCCTCCATCAATGGTATAGTCGCCATAAATTGAATTATCAAGGATCAACCTGGCTTCTGCATCACAGGTGCTACAATTACCGTTATGGCAACAATTATGGTTCTGGCTAGTAAATCTCATAGTCAAATAAGCATAATGAATGTCATTTCCTGGAAGGATTCTCCCTAAGAACCAGCCATCATATAGCGTCACATCATTTATATCTTGATTGGGCTCGATTGTTACAAAATCAAATCCCTGATTCTGAACATTATCTTCTTCTATGTACCAAAAATAAAGATCGTCATTTTCTAAATCAAAAGTCCATTCGTAAAACGGATTAGTGCTATTTAGGGTTACGTCTTTTAAAAAGAATTCTTCAAAATGTATGTGGGCTGCTAGTAAAGTTGAAGAAAAAGTCATTAAAAAAAGCAAATTAAAAATATATGGTGCATAACCCCCCTCCCCTATTTTGATTTTCAAAATTTAAGCAAATAATATGCCAAATTTATTTATCTTTCGACGAAAAATAGGAGCTTATCCTAGGGTTTTGCAAAGGTCTCTTAATAATTTTTCGGTGTAAAAATGCCAAGGACTGACAAAAAATGATTGGCTTTGAGAGAAAGAATTGTTACAAAGTGTAAAAATTTTTCCCTTAGTGTGAAAAATTTTTCCTATTTTATTTGAGTTTATACGCTAGTTTAAAGCCCTTGATTGTTTCAAAGAGAAAAAAATTTCCTCTGCTATTTCCTGGGGAGCTTTGTGATCTGTTTCTACGGTTAAATCGGCGTATTTTTCGTAAAGGGGTTCTCTTTTGCTTAACAGAAGGCTTATTTCTTCGGCTAGATCTTTGTCAGTTAAAGCAGGGCGAAAAGCACAGGTTTTTTCGTCTTCGCTGAGCCGTTTTAAAATGATTTCCGGATGGGACTTAAGCCAGATCACAGAGCTATTAGCCTTGATAAGGTCCATCTCATCAGCATGCATAACAGCCCCACCCCCTAAGGCCAATACCAGGTTGTCCTTCTTGCTCATTTCAAACAGGGCTTCTTTTTCTAACTCCCTGAAAGCCGGCCAGCCTTTTTCTTCTACTATTTCGGAAATGGTCTTTCCGGCCTTTTTAACGATATATTCGTCAAGGTCTAAAAAAGGTATAGAAAGAAGCTCGGCAAGTTTTTTTCCCACGGTAGTTTTTCCAGTAGCTCTAAAACCGATTAAAATTATCTTCATTGCCGGTAAAGACCTTCTAAAACTTCCCAAAAATTAGGGAAAGATTTTGCCACACAACTAGGATTTTTAATAATAATTCCTGGAACAACCAATCCTAAAATAGCAAAAGCCATGGCGATGCGGTGGTCTTCATAAGTTTCTATTTTGGCACCTTTTATTTTTTCTTGACCTTCGATAATCAAGCCGTCTTCGAGTTCCTCTACTGGCACGCCACACTTTTTTAGTTCATTAGCTACAGCTTTCAGCCTATCTGTTTCTTTAAAGCGCAGGTGAGGAACTCCCCTTATCAAGGTTTTACCCTGGGCCTTAGCTGCCACTACAGCCAAAGTAGGAACAAGGTCTGGATAGCGCCCCATATTGATGTCGATAGCCTTAAGAGGCTTCGCAAGATCTCTTTTTACCGTAACGCCATCTTGGTAAGAAACCTCACAGCCCATGCGTGAAAGGATGCCAGCAAAGGCAGAATCCCCTTGTAAAGATTCCTTGGGCAAGTTCGTTACTGTTACCTGTCCGCCTGCTAAAGCCGCCGCTGCCAAAAAATAAGAAGCACTTGAAGCGTCCCCTTCTACTTTGAATTTCTTTGGCTGATACCTTTTATGGGAAACAGAAAAAAGACTTTCTTTTTCAGTAATTTCTGCGCCAAAGGCGCGCATAATGGCTATGGTAAGATCTACGTACGGCCTGGAAACCAAAGGGCTAGTAAGTTTTATCTTGGCAGGCTCTTTAGTATATGGCCCTACTAAAAGAAGAGCTGAAAGAAACTGGCTACTTTCTGTTACAGAAACTTCTACTTCTTGGCCGCTTAAGCCGCCACCCTGGATTTCCACTGGCAAAAAACCTTCATTTTTAAGCGAACGAAGCTCAGCCCCCCAAGCTCTAAGGGCGTCGATGAGAGGTTTAAAAGGCCTTTCACAAAGGCGCTTGGTCCCCGTGACCACAATAGGAGTCCCCCTGCCCAATGAAGCAAAGGCAAGAAAAAATCTGGTCCCTGTGCCGTTATTGCCCATAAATATTTCTTTTCCTGAAAGATGAGGGCGCCCCCCTACCCCTTTTACCCTGAAACTATCTGCCGCAAACTCAACACTAACTCCGGTACTAGTTAAAGCATGGGCCAAAAGATCAGGGTCTTCACTGCGCAGGGCTCCCTCTAAAAAAGACTCACCTTCTGCTAGGGCGGCGCAAATGAGAGCACGCTGGGTGATGCTCTTGGAGCCAGGAACTTTTACTTTGGCATTAAGAGGTT
Source organism: Thermodesulfatator atlanticus DSM 21156 (assembly GCF_000421585.1). Lineage (NCBI taxonomy): Bacteria > Pseudomonadati > Thermodesulfobacteriota > Thermodesulfobacteria > Thermodesulfobacteriales > Thermodesulfatatoraceae > Thermodesulfatator > Thermodesulfatator atlanticus. The sequence goes on along the minus strand of NZ_ATXH01000001.1, from coordinate 56,961 downwards.
TTGCTACTGGTGTGACTTTTTTAGCGTCCATTTTTTTCTCCTGATAATTCTTCTAAAGCCGCTTTGCGCATAAGCTCTGCAGAAGGTCTAATATTTTTCCACAAAAAGAATTGCTCAACTCCCTGATAAACGAGCATTTCTAAACCGTCTATTACCTCACAACCTGCCTCTTTGGCCTCTCTGAGAAGACGTGTTTCAAGGGGTTTGTATACAATATCCATTACCACTTTAAACCGTGAAAGAATTTCTTTAGGCACGGGGCTTTGGTCTTCATTAAGCCCCACACTTGTGGTCTGAACTAAAACATCTCCTGTGGCATTTTTGATTTGGGATAAAGGGAAAGGCTCTCCCCCTAGTTCACTTGCCAGTTTTTGAGCTTTTTCGTAAGTGCGGTTAAAGATTAGTACCTGAGCCCCACCTTTCACCAAGGCATAAACCACCGCACGCGCAGCCCCCCCTGCCCCAATAACTACGGCCTTTTTCCCAGAAAGATTTATTTTTTGCTCGATAGCTTTTTTTGCACCGATCCAATCGGTATTTACACCAAAAAGCTTACCTTCTTGGTTTATTATGATGTTAACTGCCCCAATTTCACGAGCAATATTGTCAACTTCATCAAGAAAGGCCATAACATTCTCTTTGTGAGGCACCGTAACAGAAACACCTTTTATGTTAAGCACCCTAATGCCTTCTATTCCTTCTTTTAGTTTTGAGGGATGCAGGGGGAGAAGGCCATAAACCGCTTTAATGCCCAAGGCTTTAAAAGCCGCATTGTGCATAGCAGGAGATAAGGAATGAGAAACCGGCCAGCCAATTATTCCATAAGTATCCATGGCACCTAACTTTAATGCAAATTGATAACAAGCCAAGAATTATCGTATTTCTTTTAGCGGAATATGCGCACAAAGACAAACTTAATTATTTCCGCAATGGCCAGGTAGGCAACTGCAGCTAAAGATAAAGCTACCCACCATGAGGCTTTAAGGGAAACCGTATGAAGATATTTGTGCAAAAAAGGCGAGTAAACAATTATGATTTGTGAGACCACCATGAATAGTACGCTTAAATTCAGCCATTTGTTAGCAAGGGGGTTGAATTGCCAGAGATTTAAATGCTCAGAGCGAGACACATAAGCAACCGCCACGGCAAAAAGCACAAACCCAGTAAAGAGTACCGTCTGAGCCTCTATAACAGCGTGTCCAGAAGAGAGCGCGTAAACAAAAATCGGCAATAAAAATATGGCGATAAGTGTTGCCAGCCCAGCAATGAGAGAAACAAGACGCTTGGTAAAAATCCCTTCTTCAGGGGGCCTAGGTGGTCGGGCCATAATGTCAGGAGCAGGAGGATCAACCCCCAGGGCCAAGGCAGGGGGGCCATTTGTTACAAGATTGATCCAAAGAATGTGAACAGCCGTCAAAGGAAGCGGAAGACCCTTCAAGAATCCCCCAATCAATACCAGTATTTCTGAGAGATTAAAGCTCAAGAGAAAGAGCATGTACTTTTTTATGTTGTCAAAGATATTTCGCCCTTCTTCAACCGCAGCAACTATGGTGGCAAAGTTATCATCAGCTAGGATAATGTCTGAGGCCTCCTTGGCAACTTCGGTACCCGTAATCCCCATGGCAATACCAATATCTGCCGCCTTAAGGGCCGGGGCATCGTTTACCCCGTCTCCTGTCATGGCAACGATTTCTCCTTTTGTTTTAAGGAGTTTTACCAGACGCAGTTTATGTTCTGGAGAAACCCGGGCAAATATCGAAACTTGCGACAGTTTTTGCGAAAGCTCCTGGTCACTTATTTTTTCAAGATCTTTACCAGTAAGAACGAAAGAAGAGTCAAGAGAAGGCACAAGACCCAGGTCGTGTCCGATAGCAAGGGCTGTTTTGGCGTGGTCTCCGGTAATCATGATAACACGGATGCCAGCAGTTTTGCATTTTTTTATGGCTTCTTTTACTTCAGGGCGCGGGGGATCCATCATACCGTAAAGCCCTACGAAACTTAGATTCTTTTCTATTTCCTCAGAAGTGGGCACTTGTTTTACTTCTTTAAAGGCACAGGCTAACACCCTGAGGGCTTTTTCTCCCATGCGGTCGTGAACATCGCGTATTTTTTGAATCTCTTCTTGAGTCAAAGGGATGGTAAGATTTTCTTTTATTAAGGCGGTGGAAATATCAAGCAAACTTTCTAAAGAGCCTTTGGTAAGTACGAAATATCTTCCCGAATCAAGGTCTTTTACCACCACACTCATGCGTTTGCGATCACTGTCAAAGGGAATCTCTGCTACTCTTTCAAAATTAGAAGGATCAAGCCCTGCTTTAAGCGCAGCCACTAAAAGGGCTATTTCAGTGGGGTCCCCTGAAAAGTGTTCGTTTGTTTTTTGGGCGTCATTGCACAAAAGCCCTGTTAAAAGGGTGTAATAAAGGGCTCTCTTTTGGGAGATATCAGCCGGTTTTCCCAGACAAAGAATCTCGCCTTCTATAGCGTATCCCATGCCGGTTACGTCAAAACTTACTCCTCCTGCCCATATCCTGCGGACGGTCATTTCGTTTTTGGTAAGGGTGCCGGTTTTATCGGTACAAATTACCGTAGTGGCTCCCAGGGTTTCTACTGCAGGGAGACGCTTAACAATAGCGTGGCGCTTGGCCATGCGGGAAACCCCGATAGCAAGGGCTGCGGTAACTACCGCAGGCAAGGACTCTGGCACAGCGGCTACCGCTAAAGAAACTCCCCAGAGAAACATTTCCAGTATGTCGTAACCACGTGCTATTCCAAAAGATGCTGCGATAGCTGCTACCAAAAGAGATAGCAAGCCGAGCCAACGGCCAATGATAGCAAGCCTTTTCTCAAAAGGTGTTTTTTCTTCTTTGACTTCTTTGAGAAGATGCGCAATTTTTCCGAATTCGGTATCCTGGCCGGTGGCAACCACCAGACCAAGCCCTCGTCCATTCATAACCGTGGTACCAGCAAAGGCCATGTTGCGGCGCTCAGGAAGAGGTGTATCTTCAGGCAAAACTAAAGAGGCATCTTTACTTACAGGAACAGATTCTCCAGTAAGGGGAGCCTCGTCAATTTTCAAATTTATACTTTCAATAAGCCTCACGTCTGCCGCGACTTTGTCTCCTGCTGCAAGCACTAAAATATCCCCGGGAACGACTTGAGCAGCAGGAATTTTCTTAGGACCTCCATCGCGAAATACCAGTGCTTCAGGGGCCGCCATTTCTTTTAAAGCGGCCAAGGCCTTGTCTGCCTTCCATTCCTGGATAAAGCCAAGAATCCCGCAGGCAAAAACAATTAGCAGGATGACTACAGCCTCTACTTTGTCCCCCACCAACAAAGAGATGGCTGCTGCTATCAAAAGAATAAAAATTAAGACATTGGCAAACTGGGCAAGAAAAATTTTTAAAGGAGATTTCTTCTTTGCGGGCTCTAATTCGTTTAGACCAAAAATTTCAAGACGCTTCTGAACTTCTTCTGAAGAAAGCCCCAAAGGAGTGGTATTATAAATTTCAAACAGTTTTTCTAAGCTTAAGCTATAAGGGTAAGAGGGCTTTTTAGGCACTTTGTTTTGAAGGGCCGCAAAAGCGGCCCTAATTTATAGACTCTTTTTTTCTCTTTTCATGGCGATAAGACCGGTGCGGACAATCTCTTTTATTCCCAAAGGCTTTAGGAGTTCGATAACTGCTTCTATTTTACTCTCAGGCCCGGTTACCTCTACCGTATAAGTGCGAGGGCTCACATCTACCACCTTACAACGGAAAATATCACACATGCGTAAAACTTCTGCGCGGGTTTCTTTTTCGGCACGGACCTTGATAAGGGCCATCTCCCTTTCTACGAATTCGCCTTCTTCGGTAACATCAACTACTTTATAGACGTCAATCAGGCGACGTAGTTGTTTGATTATTTGTTCAATAATCATGGCGTCGCCATGGGTAACAAGCGTAAGATGAGAAAGGGTGGGGTCTAAGGTCTCTGCCACGCACAAGCTGTCTATATTGAACCCGCGGCCGGTAAAAAGGCCCACGATACGAGCCAAAGCCCCAGGAGTATTTTCCACTAGCACTGATAGGGTGTGTTTTCTTTCGCTGTTGTTCATCTCCATACTTCTCTCCTTACACCAAAATCATTTCCGTGGTAGCCCGCCCAGCGGGAACCATTGGGAAGACGCCCTCTTCAGGCGCAATGTGAATATCAACCAGAACGAGATTCTTGGTCTCAAGGGCTTTTTTGAGAACCGGTTCAACGTCTTCAGGTTTGGTAGCCCGAAGGCCAACGGCGCCATAAGCGTCCGCAAGTTTTACAAAATCTGGGATAGTGGCAAATTCAACTGCAGAGTAACGGCGCTCGTAGAAAAGCTCCTGCCACTGGCGCACCATGCCTAAATAGCCGTTATTTAGAATGATGACCTTGATTGGTAAGCGCTGATCTATGGCGGTAGCCATTTCTTGAATATTCATTTGAATGGAACCATCGCCTGCAAAGTCAATGACGAGTCTATCCGGGTTTGCCATCTGAGCTCCTATAGAGGCAGGGAATCCGTAACCCATGGTGCCAAGACCACCAGAAGAAAGAAGGGTCCTTGGACGATCAAACTTCCAAAACTGAGCCGTCCACATCTGGTTTTGCCCAACTTCCGTACAAACAATGGCATCCCCACCAGTGAGCTCATAGAGCTTTTCTATGACAAACTGAGGCTTAATGTAATCTCCTTCTTGTTTGTAGGTGAGGGGATAACGTCTGCGCCAGATCTCGATTTGCTCCCACCATTCTTTGAACTGCTCTTTCCAGAGTTTTGCCGGACGTCCAACTTCTTTGATAATTTCAAGAAGCTTGGCAAGGGCCCTTTTACAATCCCCCACAATAGGCACGTCAACTCTGACGTTCTTTTGGATAGAGGTGGGGTCGATGTCAATATGGACTATCTTGGCCATAGGGGCAAAGGCGTCAACCTTTCCGGTTACGCGGTCATCAAAGCGCGCACCTACTGCAATGATAAGGTCACTATTGGCAACCGCCATGTTAGCGTAGTAAGTGCCGTGCATACCAAGCATGCCAAGGGAATATTCGTGAGTCCCCGGAAAGCCCCCCAGACCCATAAGGGTCATGGTAACAGGTATGTGAAGGAGTTCAGCAAGCTCGCGGACTTCTTCATGGGCCCCAGAAGAGATAACACCACCACCAACCAGGATTACCGGACGCGTTGAGGCCTCAAGGAGACGATAGGCCTTTTCCACCTGGCGTTTATGGGGCTCATAAGTGGGATTATAGCTTCTTAACCTGATTTCCTCAGGCCAGTTAAATTCTGTCTTGGCCTGCTGGACATCCTTGGGAATATCCACAAGCACTGGCCCCGGACGCCCTGTTCTAGCAATATGAAAAGCCGCTTTAAGGGTCCAGGCTAGGTCTTCTACGCGCTTTACCAAAAAATTGTGTTTGGTACACGGACGCGTAATACCGGTAATGTCGACCTCCTGGAAGGCGTCGTTACCAATGAGTTTGGTAGGAACCTGACCTGTTAGCACGACCATAGGAACAGAGTCCATATATGCCGTAGCAATACCTGTTACGGTGTTGGTTGCGCCTGGACCAGAAGTAGCCAGACAAACGCCTACTTTTCCGGTTGACCTTGCAAGGCCATCTGCCGCATGAGCAGCCCCTTGCTCATGGCGCACCAAGACATGCTTTATATCCTGCGCCCGGTAAAGTTCATCATAGATGTCAATAACAGCGCCACCCGGATAGCCAAAAATGATGTCAACGCCCTCTCGCCTTAGGGCTTCGACAATGATTTGTGCACCAGTCATTTTCTTAGCCACTATTTGTTTTCCTCCTCCATTTTACGATATTTTTCAACTATAGCTAAAATTTGGTCTTTTAACGCTAGTTTTTTAACCTGAATACGCTTTTTTTCTACTTCCTCTTCAGCGGTGAGATAAGGTCTTTTGTGAAACTCTTCAAGCTGTTGGTCAAGGGCACGATGTTCCTCTACAAGTTTACGAAGCTCTTCATCCTTTTCCGCATACTTAGCAATGAGTTCTTTTTCTTTATCCATAAGTAACCTCCCTTTGTGAATTTTGGTCTTTTAATGCTCAAATTATAAAACGTCAATATTTTGTGAAAAATTTTATTTTATTTCCAAAATCATCTTAATTTCAAAAATGTTTCTTTCTGTAACCTTTGTTTCAATCGTGTAAAAATAGTTTGTGAAATATTTTTCATGCTGTTTTTAATGGCAATATTTCGTTTTTAAAATTTTGTTCTCGATCTTGGCAAAACATCCTAGGATGTGCTTGCGACACAGATCCCGACAAGTTTACAAAAGTATCTTGTTCCATATTTTTTTATTAGGCTTTTTTTAACACCGCGTCTAGTGTTTTTTACATATGATCGGGGCAAGAGATAGACTTTCATAACAAAAAATAAACCACCCAGGATCCGTTCCTATCTTTCGTTCCGAAAAATGAGAACGGATCCTTGCGGTTATGCTTGCAATACTAATCACGACGATTTTGCAAAGGTCTCTTCTGAAATGCAAGAAAAATAAGGGCTTAACAGGTATCTCCCATGTAGCGTATAAAATCAACCACCTCTTCCCAGGTGGCCGAGGGAGAAAAACCAGGACAGGTGCGCTTTATTATCTCAAAGCTTTCTCGGTCTTTGAGGATACTTGGATGAAGAGGCCAGCGGCGACAATGAGAAGGTTTTACCGGATGAATACGGCATATTTTTTCTTTTTCATCAAAAAAAATACAATGGCCGTTTATAGTCTTCATTTCCACACGAGATCCCTTTTTAACCGTATAGCGCTCAAAAAATTCTGAAAGATTCAAACCCAAAAACATGGCTATACTTTCCTGCTCAGGAGGAGTAAGGGAAACCGTACTTTCCCCCTGACAGCAAAAGCCACATCTTTTACATTCAAATATCTTTACGCTCATAGGGGATAGGGTCTTCCGCACCAGCTTCTTTAAAACCTTTAAGCCTCAAAAGGCAAGATTCACAAACACCACAAGCAACGTCTTCCCGCTGATAACACGACCAGGTCAGGTGAAGCGGAGCTTTGAGCTTTACCCCAAGCCTTACGATCTCTGCCTTGGAAAGTTCAATCAAGGGAGTTTCTATGCGTATGTCTGTTTCTGGCTTGGTACCTTCGGCAATAGCACGGTTAAAGGCCTCAAAAAAACTTTTGCGACAATCTGGATAGCCAGAGAAATCAACCTCACTTGCCCCGATAAAAATCCGCTTGGCTCCTAAAACCTCCCCCCAGGAAACCGCAATGGCTAAAAAATGGGCGTTACGAAAAGGGACATAAGTTACGGGAATATCCGAAGTGGACACCGCTCCCTCGGGTACGGGAATGTTTGTGTCAGTGAGGGCAGAGGCTCCGATTTGTTTAAGGGCTGGGACATCGGCCACCAGGCGATATTTTACCTGGTAATAATCTGCAATTTCGTTAAAGGCCTTGAGCTCACGAGCCTCGGTACGCTGGCCGTAATTTACGTGTAAAAAGGCAAGATCGTATTTTTGAGCCGCATAAGCGGCAGCCACACAACTATCCAGGCCACCGCTTACCAGGCAAACTGCTAACTCCTTGGGCATTATGTTCCCATCTCCCAGGAAGAAAGATATTTTTCTTGCTCAGGAGTCAAACGGTCGATACGAATGTTCATGGCCTTAAGCTTCATTTCTGCCACCGAACGATCTATGTGCTCTGGGACTTTGTAAACGTCATTTTTAAGCTCTTTTCCATGTTTGACAAGATATTCCGCACAAAGGGCCTGGTTAGCAAAGCTCATATCCATAACAGCAGAAGGATGGCCCTCAGCTGCAGCAAGATTAACCAAACGACCTTCTGCCAGGATGTAAACCTTTTTGCCGTTTACCAGGGTGTATTCATCCACATTTTCACGCACACGGCGTACTTGCTGAGAAATTTCTTTAAGACCATCAAGGTCAAGCTCCACATTAAAGTGACCTGAGTTAGATACAATGGCACCGTCTTTCATCTTTAGAAAGTGCTCTTTGCGAATCACATGGATATCCCCGGTTAAGGTGCAGAAAAAGTCGCCAATTTCTGCAGCCTCATCCATGGGCATCACGTCAAAGCCATCCATGACAGCCTCAATAGCTTTAAGAGGATCAACTTCGGTTACAATGACGCGTGCTCCCATGCCCCTGGCCCTCATAGCCACGCCTCGGCCACACCAACCGTAACCTGCCACTACAAAAATAGAGCCAGCCAGAAGACGATTGGTAGCGCGCAAGATGCCATCTATGGTGGATTGGCCGGTACCATAGCGGTTATCAAAAAGGTGTTTGGTAAGGGCATCGTTTACCGCAATGACCGGATACTTAAGCGCCCCTTCTTTAGCCATAGCACGAAGTCTGATAACTCCTGTAGTGGTTTCTTCTGTGCCGCCAATTACATTTGCGATTTTTTCCGGGTATTCCGCATGAAGGGTGGAAATAAGGTCTGCTCCGTCGTCCATGGTAATGTTGGGGTTTATATCAAGAACGGCCTTTATGTGGGCATAGTAAGTATCGCGATCTTCTCCGCGGATGGCAAAGACCGGGATCTCAAAAAATTTCACGAGCGCCGCCGCTACGTCATCCTGAGTGGAAAGGGGATTTGAGGCACAAAGGGCTACCTCAGCACCCCCTGCTTTAAGAACATCCATCAGGTTTGCAGTCTCAGTGGTGACATGGAGACAAGCCCCGAGTTTTATTCCCTTTAAGGGTTTTTCCTTTTCAAAGCGGTCTTTTATCTGTTTGAGAACAGGCATCTCGCGCCCGGCCCATTCAATTCTAAGTCTTCCCTTCTCTGCCAGCTCAAGGTCTTTTACGTGAAACTCCATTAGCTCCTCCTTTTAAGGCACTCAATGTCAGCTAAATCCTTTGGCCTGCCTGATGTTTGTTTAACAATCTTAAGAACTCTTTCCACTCGGGGGAAAGGACGTCCGAGGACAGCAGCATATCTTCTCCTTAGGACTTCAAAGATTCTTATCCGCTCTTCAATACTTAAGTTTTGATAATAGCGGTTTTCTTCTTTTTCGGCGTCTTCTAAACGAAGTTTTTTTATCATGGTTAATTAAAGCCCGGCCAGTTCTTTTATTTTTTCTACCATGTCAAGGCGCTCCCAGGTAAATTCCGGCTCAGGACGCCCAAAATGGCCGTAAGCCGCTGTTTTCCGATAAATAGGCCTTCTCATATTGAGATATTCGATCATGTGGCGCGGACGGAAATCAAACAGCTCATTTATGATCTCAACTATGCGGTCAAGGGGAATATTGTTGGTGCCATTGGTGTTTACGTTGATTGCCAAAGGCTCTGGCACACCGATTGCGTAAGCTACCTGAACTTCTAACTCTTTGGCCACCCCTGCGGCAACCATGTTTTTAGCAACATAACGGGCATAGTAAGAAGGAGTGCGGTCAACTTTGGTGGGATCTTTGCCGGAGAAGGCACCTCCACCGTGATGTCCGCGGCCGCCATAGGTATCAACGATTATCTTCCGCCCAGTCATGCCACAGTCTGCCAGCGGCCCACCGATAACAAAACGTCCGGTGGTATTTACCAAAAACTTGGTTTCAGCGGTAAAGTGCTCGGGGTCAATGACTTTTTTGATTACCTCCTCAATAATGGCCTCGCGAAGTTCTTTATATTCCACCCAGGGTTCATGCTGGGCTGCCACAACCACTGTGTGAACAGCCTTGGGGCGTTTGTCTTCGTATTGGATCGTTACCTGGGTTTTGCCATCAGGGCGCAAAAAGGGAAGAATTCCCTTTTTGCGAACTTCGGCTAAACGCATAGCCAGGCGATGGGCGTACCAAATAGGCATGGGCATATAGTCAGGGGTCTCATCACAGGCATAACCAAACATAAGCCCCTGGTCTCCGGCGCCAATCTCTTCGCCTCGTTCAACACCCATGGCAATGTCTGGGCTCTGGCGGTCAACACTGGTAAGCACGGCGCAGGTCTGCCAGTCAAAGCCAAGGTCAGAGTGGTTATAGCCAATTTCTTTTACCACACCACGGGCGATCTTTGCGTACTCCACCCGGGCTTCAGTGGTAATTTCACCGGCAATGAGTATCATCCCGGTGTTCACCAACGTTTCACAGGCTACGCGCGCGTAAGGGTCTTTCTCAAGGATGGCATCAAGAATGGCATCAGAGATTTGGTCGGCCACTTTGTCAGGGTGTCCTTCGGTAACAGACTCCGAAGTAAAAAGAAAGTTAGATAAGCTCATGGTCATTTCCCCCTTTCATAAAGCTAAATAGCTAGTACTTGCAAATTTTTTTGCTAAGGGCTTTATAGCGGTCTTTGCGCAAAGCTTCAAGAAGTAAAGGCTTTTTCTTCATAAAATCTGCTGCGCAAAGGACCTTGGTATTGGTTTTAACCGCCTCAGAGAAAACATTTTCTGCCCAGGTCTTCCAGGAAAGATCTCGCAATAAATGATGATCCATAATCAAAAATTCGGGCTTAAGTTCTAATGTCAGGGAAACTAAATTTTTACGGGCAAGCTCTAGGGCTTCCAAGCCAAAACGGGGGCCAAGATAACTTGCCGGGCCATCGATAAAAAGAATTTGAGGACTGTGCTTATAAATAAAATTTAAAGCTTCTTGTTGTACCGGGCCTGAGACATCAGAAGAATGCAAAAAGACTTTGCCATTTTCTTTTATGACTGTTGCTACCACGGCTCCAAAACGCTCATCAGGACCGTGATTTAAAGGTGGTGAGCAGACAATTTCTGTTTCTCCAAAAATGAGCCGCATCCCTTCGGCAATCTTCCAGCAAACACCAAAAGCGGCAAGTCTTTTTAAAAGTTCTTTAGCACGTTTAGCCTGGTTGCGGTTTATATCTTTTTCGGGATTTTTTAGCAGCAATTGTTTACCCTTAAGCTCTTTGGCCCATTCAGGGTCATAGTGGTCATAATGATAATGACTTATGATAACTAAATCGGCTTCTCTGATTTTATCCTTAATAAGGGCCTTAATTTCCCGCAATTTTTGCCATTCTATCTTATCTGGAGGAAGGCCATAACGTTTAGGACCAAGGGCTGCACCGGGGTCAATCAGGACGGAGACGTCTTTGGTGCGCACAAAAGTTGCCATGGAGCGAACGCCCAAGCTTTCAGCAGCAAGAATCAGAATTTCCATGAGAGAAATCCTAGGAGGGAAAATTTGGCGTCCCCGAGGGGATTTGAACCCCTGTTGCCGGCGTGAAAGGCCGGTGTCCTGGACCTGGCTAGACGACGGGGACACCTTTTTATAAAACCTGGTGGGTCGGGCAGGACTCGAACCTGCGACTCTCGGCTTAAAAGGCCGATACTCTACCAACTGAGTTACCGACCCAACCAGCGACAGTAAAAATAACGGCACCTCCGCCTGCTGTCAAGGGAATCTTAAAAATAAAGCTCGGTCTTTTATCTTGAGTGTCCTATGCGTTTACCCTTGAAAAACTTGGCTCGGTAAAGGTCTTTTTTGGTAGAAATTATCAGAGATTATTTAAGAACTAACAAAAAATTAAGCTTAATTTGGCTAGCAAGGGGAAATCCTCTTAAGAAAAATTTCTCATGTTTTGGTAATAAGTTATAAAAACTGGGTAGCTCTCTAGCAAATTTAGCATTAACGGCTTACATTTCTTGCCAGCTAAATAAAAGAAACCTTTGCAAAAACAAACATATGATCCTTGCGGTGATTTGTTGGAAAACGCTTTTCAACAACGAGGTAAAAAATGTCTATCTATAATCTAGACTTTATTTTTAAACCCAAAACCGTAGCAGTAATGGATGTCGTTCCAGGAGACGCTTCACCAAGCGAACTATTACTTCGAAATCTCCTGTGGCGAGAATTTAAAGGCGAGGTGTTTCTTGTAGGAGAAGGAGAAAATATTTGCGGGCTTGAACCATATCCCTCCTTAACCGCCATCCCTCAAAAAGTTGATCTTGCTATTATCGCAGGTCCAGTAGAAAGACTTTGGAAAAATCTGGATGACTGCGTAAAAAAGGGTGTCAAAGGGGTTGTCATTCTTGCCAGAGATTTCGTAGCACGTATGAAAAATCCCGAAGTGGCCTTGTCACAACTTTATGGATACGTAATAAAACACAATATCCGCATTCTTGGGCCCAATACTTTGGGTTTCCTACGGCCACATTTAAAAATAAACGCCTCGGTAGTGCCCCATCGTTTTGATCCTGGCACCCTGGCCTTTATTAGCGATAGTTCGACCCTTGCGTCTGCAGTGCTTGATTGGGCTGAAAAGAAAAAGATAGGTTTAAGCTTTTTTACATCGTTAGGGGACAAAGTCGATATAGACCTGGCTGACATGATTGATTATCTGGGGCTCGATTATCACACGCGGGCCCTTATCGTGTTCATTAATTACGTGAAATCTGGACGAAAATTCATCAGTGCAGCAAGGGCCTTTTCACGTACCAAACCCATTATGGTGGTGAAAAACGGACGCTATTTTTCTTTCAACGGAGAACATTTTACCGAGATAAGTAAGCTCATCACCAAATACGACATTTATGATGCTGCCTTTCGCCGTGCAGGAATAGTGCGTGTTGATGAAATTTTAGAACTCTTTTATGTGGCGGAAAGTTTGGCAAAACAACCCAGGCCTAAAGGCCGAAGGCTTGCCATTGTGACTAATTCTGGAGGCCCTGCAGCTATCGCAGTGGACACCCTGCGGGGAAATAATGGCGAGTTGGCCAAATTCAGCCCGGAAACCAAGAAGGCTTTCCGTGAAATACTCCCTGATAAAAGAATTAAAAATCCGGTAGATCTCTTATCTGATGGCTCTCCTTCTGATTATCAAAAGGCAATAACTCTTTGTCTTAAAGACCCCCAGGTGGATGGAGTGGTGGTTTTACACACGCCTGAGTTTGGTATTAACAGCGAAGAAATTGCCTGGGCGGTGGTACGTGCCTCCCAGCAGGTGAAATTCAAACCTGTTTTAGCCTGCTTCATGGGGGAAGAAAGGGTAAACGCTGGGCGCAAACTCTTAAGTGAACAAAATATACCCAACTTTTTGACCCCAGTTGAAACCGTGAAAAGCTTCCTTTATATGTACCGTTATGACCACCTTTTGAACCTTCTCTTTGAGACTCCCGGCACTCTTAGAGAAAACTTTACCCCTGATAACGAAAAAGTAAGAAAAATCATAGAAAACGCCGCTAAAAATGACCGGTTTTGCCTTTCAAAAGAGGAAACTTTTGATGTTTTAAAGGCATACGATATTAATGTCTCAGATAAAAGTCCTGCGCAAGATAGCCAGGATTGGTATCCGCTTGCCATAGGAATGCTTAAAGATCCAACCTTCGGAGCAGTGATAAGTTTTAGTTACGGCGGTCCTGCCATGAAAGCTGAAAGGGATATATCCCTTGGGCTTCCGCCGCTTAACCAAACTCTTGCTAAGAGGATTCTCGAAAGGACAAATATTTATAAGTATCTTATCAATGAAAAAAATTTTTCTTCGGTGCCTTTAGAAGAACTTTTGGTTCTTTTTTCGCACCTTATAGTAAACTTTCCAGAAATTAAAGAAATAGAATTAAATCCAGTCTGGTTTAGTAACGGAACTTATGCTATTAGTGATGCCAAAATCTGGCTTGAAGATTTTGCCTTTTTACCCAAAAAAGAACCTCATACCTATTATTGTCCAGCTCATCTTGCCATTTGTCCTTATCCGAACCAGTTTATTTTTAATGTCTGTTTAAAAGATGGATCGGTAGTCACTATTAGGCCTATTAAACCTGAAGACGAACCGAAAGTAGCTGCTATGTTTTCTTCTTTAAGCGAAGAGACTATGCGTCTTAGGTTCATGCAACCGCGAAATCATATTTCCCATGAAGAACTAGCACGTATCTGTCACATAGATTATGATCGCGAACTAACTTTAGTTGCGGAAACCAAAGAAGAAGAAGGACGCCGCATCATTGGTATGATAAATCTTTTGCGTTTGCCTGATGAAGAAAGCGCTGAAATGGCACTATTAGTAGCAGATGACTGGCAGGGCAAAGGCCTTGGATGGCTTTTATGTACTACCATGCTTCAAGTAGCCAAGCAACTAGGGCTAAAGAAAATCTGGATGGAAATTCTTTGCGAAAATGTTAGAATGCAAAAATTGGCAGAAAAACTTGGCTTTAAAATGAAAGTCCGTGAAGAAGACGTAATAAGGGTGGTTAAAGAACTTGATTAAGAAACTACCAGTACTTTATACCGAAGACTTTAAGGCTCACCGAACAAGTCCCCAACATCCAGAAAACCCCGAGCGCCTTGATGTTATTATGGAACGCATTACCCAAGGCGTTTTGGGAAATATCGTTGAAATAATAGAACCTGACCCTGCGCCTCTTGAATGGGTAAAAAAAATCCACGACGTCAATTATCTTTTGCGTTTTGAAGAAGCCTGTTTAAGAGGACGGTCTTTTATTTGTGGCAAAGAGAATGAAATATGTTTTGACACATACGAAATCGCACTTCTTGCCGCAGGTGCCGTGATTGACGCGGTTCGCCTGGCTGAAAAGGGAGAAAAATTTATTTTCTGCCCGGTAAGGCCGCCAGGACATCATGCTGAAAGATACACTGCTTTAGGATTTTGTTTCTTGAACAACATTGCTATTGGTGCCAAATATTGGCAAGAAAAATATGGCCGCAGGATTTTGATAATTGATTGGGATGCCCACCATGGAAATGGCATACAAAACGCCTTCTATGAAGATGATCAAGTTTTTTATATCAGCATCCACGAGAATCCTAGGTTTAGCTTCCCTGGAACTGGGCTTGCCGAAGAAACAGGTCGGGGGAAAGGTGAAGGATATACGCTAAATATCCCCTTGCCCCTTAATGCTGGGGACCTTGAATTCCTGGAAGTATTTGAACAAAAGATCGAACCTGTGGTACGAGAATTTAGACCAGAAGGTCTCATTATTGGGGCCGGGTTTGACGCCCACCAGGACGATGATTTAGCCTATCTAAACCTAACCTCAGCAGGATTTGCCGAAATAACAGAATTTATCAAAAAATGGAGCGTAGAATTTGATTTTCCCGTTATTTCGGTACTTGAAGGCGGCTACAACCTCGAGATTCTTCCAGCATGCGTGGCCGTTCACTTAAAAGTCATGCTCGACGTAGAAGCAGAAGACCCTGAAGATTAGGCTAATCTTTAAGAGACTTTACAAAAAATTTGTAAGATCAGTGTTGCAAGCACAAGAATCCGTTCCTATTTTTCATTTCGAAAAACAGGAACAGATCCAGAACAGACCTTCGAAAGAGTTTTGCAAGGTCTCTCAGAAAGTTATTATCGTGAATCCTTTTTTATAAAAGGAAGCCATTCCTGGATGGCCATTCATATCATCAAGCAGAGAAAGGCCGATCTTTTTAGCCACTTCAAGGGTTCCCATTTTACTGGAACAAGCCTTACACACCCCTGCAACAAGATTTTGCTCTTTTGCCTTAACCCATAGGTAATGAAGAGGATTTTCTTTAGCTTCTAAAGAGGGCAAAAGTTTAGTGGCCGCCCCTTCAATTACAATCGCTGCTTCGTGTCCCTTTTCTTTCATGTCAAAAGCATTTAAAAGAACATGGACAAAACACATCGGGTCACCGTTAAAGACAAATAAGGCAAACTTGGCCATTATACACTCCTAGTTGATTTTTTTTGGTAAAAGTATAAAAGACCTTTGCAAAATTGCCGAGATCAGCCTCGCAAATAAAAACACAAGGATCTCCGTTCCCATTTTTCGTTCCGAAAAATAGGAACGGATCCTTGAAAGGGCCTTAAGAAAAGGTGTTTTGCTAAGGTCTTTATAACAAAGTCTTTTCAAAATAAGGAGGGGGAGCATGGATAGGAGAAGTTTTCTTAAGACTCTCGGGGCTGCTGCTGGAGCATCCATAATAGCAAAGCCAGTCTTCGTGCACGCCAAAAGAAGAATCCGCTGGCGTATGGTAACAAGTTGGCCAAAATCCCTTGATGTGCTTTTTGGAACAGCCCAGCTAATTGCCCAAAAAGTACGCGAAATGACAGATGGCCTTTTTGACATCAGGGTCTATGCAGCCGGTGAAATCGTCCCGGGCCTTAAAGTCTTTGATGCGGTGGCCGAAGGTGCGGTTCCCATTGGGCACACCGCTCTTTACTACTACACCGGCAAGCACGAAGCTTTGGCCTTTGCCTGTGGCGTGCCCTTTGGTTTTACCTACCGCGCGCAAAACGCCTGGCTCTACACCAGCCAAGGAGGAAAACTCTTAAATAAACTTTTTGATGATTTTGGCTTTTTAGGCTTTCCCGCAGGGAATACCGGAGTGCAAATGGGAGGATGGTTTAGAAAACCTGTTCGCTCTCTTGAAGACCTTAAAGGTCTTCGTTTCCGTATCCCGGGACTTGGAGGAAAAGTCATGGCCAGACTAGGTGTTAGCGTTCAGTTACTTGCTGGGGGAGACATCTACCCTGCCCTTGAAAGGGGAGCCATCGATGCTACCGAATGGATCGGCCCTTATGATGACGAAAAGCTTGGATTCTATAAAATTGCCAAATACTATTACTATCCAGGCTGGTGGGAGCCTGGCTCAACACTTCATCTCATGGTGAGCAAAAAGGCCTGGGAAAAACTTCCCAAAGAATACCAGGAAGCACTTAAAAACGCTTCCGCCATAGCCAATCAGGAAATGATATTAGCTTATGATGCCAAAAATCCCGAGGCCTTAAAACGCCTTTTAAAACACGGGGTAAAACTCAGGAAGTTTCCTGACGACGTCATGAAGGCGGCTGAAAAAGAAGCCTTTTCCCTTTACGATGAGCTGGCAGAAAAAGACAAGCTCTACAAAGCCATATACGAAGACTGGATGAAGTTTCGCAAAGACATTGGCTCCTGGTTTGGCACCGCAGAACTAAGCATGAATGAATACATTTTTGGACAAAAACTACGGGGTAACAACACGAAATAATCCTGTAACCAGTTGCGGAAAAAGTATTACTAACAAGAGACCAAGCAACTGGATAGCAATAAATGGTACCACCCCCCGATAAATATCTGCCGTTGTTACCCCGGGGGGAACAACTCCTTTAAGATAAAAAAGTGCAAAACCAAGGGGTGGCGTCAAAAAAGAAGTCTGAAGATTCATAGAAATCATCACCCCGAACCAAACCAAGGCTATCTTAGCTGGCTCAGGAAAAACTTCAAACCAGCCACTTAAGAGTCTTTCGGCCACTGGGGCCACTAGAGGCACCACGATAAAAGCAATCTCAAAGAAATCCAGAAAAAAGCCCAGGACAAAAACTACAAGGTTAACCACCAGGAGAAAACCCCAAGCACCTCCGGGAAGTGAAGAAAAAATGTCCTCTATCAAGAAATCACCGTAAAGCCCGCGGAAGACAAGCGTAAATGCTGTGGCGCCAATCAAAATGAACATAACCATGGAAGAGAGCTTAACCGTGGTATAAAGGCTTTCCTTTAAATCATTCATATTAAAGCTGCAGTAAAGGATTGCCAGGCAAATAGCGCCAACAGCCCCAAAGGCCCCTGCCTCTGTTGGCGTAGCAATACCTTTAAAGATGCTTCCAAGCACCACCACAATAAGTAAAATCGGTGGAAAGACCACCTGAAAAAGCTCTTTAAACGAAGCTTTAGAGCTATCCCCTGAGCTTGGCACAATTTCAGGACGCAACCAGGCAACTAAAACTATGTAAATTATGTAAAGTCCTGCCAACAAAATACCCGGCACTAAGGCCCCTAAAAACAAATCTCCTACCGGCACGCCAAGTTGATCTGCTAACACTATCAAAACAATCGAGGGAGGGATAATCTGGCCAAGGGTCCCTGAAGCAGCTATTACGCCGCAAGCAAGCGGTTTGGCATACTTGTGTTTTAACATAGTGGGAAGAGAAATTAACCCCATGGTAATTACCGTGGCCCCCACAATGCCTGTGGCTGCAGCCAAAAGGGTTCCAACTAAAACGATACTAATAGCAAGCCCGCCCCTTATTCTTGCAAGGGCCTTTCCCATGGTGGTAAGGAGGTTTTCCGCAAGGCCTGAGCGTTCAAGCATAGTGCCCATGAAAATGAAAAAGGGAATGGCCAAAAGTACGTAATTTTCCATGATGCCGAAAATGCGCTCTGGAAGGGCTAGAAGTAACTCTGGACCAAAAAGACCAGACTTAATCCCTAAAAGAGAAAATAAAAAAGCCGTGCCCAAAAGAGAAAAGGCTACCGGAACACCTAAAAACAGAAAAACTAGCAGGGTGACAAACATAAGGGGCACTAAAAAATTCTCAGGAGCCATGATCACCCTTTAGGCGAAACCAGGTTTTAATGAGTTCACTGAGACTTTGAAGAAAAAGCAAAAACAAACTAATGAGAAAGGCTATTTTTAAGGGATATCTTGGCAAACCTCCGGGGTCAGGGGACATTTCTTTTATACGTAAAGACTCAACAACCATGGGAAAGGTCAAATATATAAGAACTATCACCGCGGGAATATAAACAAAAAGGATAGCCAAAAAATCCAGCAGAGTTTTGGTCTTTTCGGAAAATTTGGCGTAAAAAATGTCGATTCTTACGTGTTCTTTAGCAAGAAGGGTATATGAAATCCCAAAGGTAAAGATAAGGCTATAAAGATACCATTGTAGTTCAAGATAAAAATTGGAAGAAAGGTTCACACCAAGGGATTGGGAAAACTTCCGCAAAAGCGCATTAAAAAAACCGAGCAAAATCATCAGAAGGCAAAAACAGGCTAGCAAAGAAGCAATTTTTCGCGTAAGCGTATCAATGGCAAAGGCAAGCTTTTTCATAAAGCGTAATTTTTAGTCAAAAGCCTTCTTATGTCAAACAAATGTTCCAAGTTCCTGTTAACCATTATAAGCGATTGCCCACCACGAAACCCTGAAAAAGCCCGGCGGGGAAAGTATCCTGGCCTGTCCCCGTTTAAAACCTTTTTCTCCCATGCAAATTATCTAGGATCGTTCTCTTTTTATTCCAAAAAATGGGAACGGACCTTGACGGAGCTTAAAAAAAGATGTTTTGCAAAGGTCTTTGGAATTAATTTTAATTTCCTTAGAGGCATATTGATGGGGAAAGAAGAGAAAAGTTTTCGAAAGATTGCTGCGGGAGCAAGAGCAGTAACTATCGCAGTGCTCCTGAGCCGGCTCCTCGGGCTTGTGCGCGAGCAGGTGCTCGCCGGCTTTTTTGGAGCCGGGCTCCAGATGGACGCCTATGTGGTGGCCTACCGCATCCCCAATTTACTTCGCGACCTGCTGGCCGAAGGAGCCCTTGCTGCTGCTTTTGTTACGGTTTTCACCCAGCACAAAGAAAAATGGGGTCTTGAAAAGACCTGGCGCCTGGCAGGCCGTGCCCTGGGAACTATCCTCGTCTTGGTAATATTGCTGGTGTTGCTCGGCGAAATCTTTGCCCGTGAACTGGTAAATCTTTTGGCCCCTGGTTTTAAAGCTAATCCCCTTAAAGAAAATCTTGCGGTTGAACTTACACGTATCATGTTTCCTTTTCTTGCCCTGGTTAGTGTTTCAGCGGTATTCGCCGGCATGCTAAACGCACTTGGCATATTCTTTTTGCCAGCTGCCTCCTCAGCGGTATTCAATCTCGTTTCTATCTCCGTAGGTGTTTTGCTTTATTTTGTTTTTGTGAAACTTGGATACCCCCCTATTTTGGCCATGGCTATTGGAGTAGTTACAGGTGGGCTTGCGCAGGCAGCAATACAGGTCCCAGCTCTTAAGCGAAGAGGTTTTTCCTTTAAGCTTTCTTTTGCACCCAAAGACCCTTACGTGAAAAAGATTTTTCACCTGATGTTGCCTTCCGTTATCGGATTATCCGCGGTGCAGTTAAACATCTTTATCAACACGTATTTTGCCTCCCTTTGCGAAGAAGGCTCGCTTTCCTGGCTCTCCTACGCCTTCCGTTTAATGTATGTTCCTCTTGGTCTTTTTGGGGTAGCTCTTGCCACGGCTATTCTTCCGGTAGCCTCTGCCCAGGCTGGTCAAGGAGACTTCTCAAGCTTGCGCAAGACCTATTCTTCTGGGGTTCTCATGGCTTTGTCCCTTGCCCTTCCTTCTGGGATAGGCTTAATAATCCTTGCCAAACCTATAATACAGCTCATTTTTGAACGCGGACGTTTCAGCGAAGCGGACACCTTAGCCACGGCTTCTGCCCTTTCTTTTTTTGCCCTGGCTCTTCCTGCATACGCGTTAACCAAAGTCACTTCGCCGATTTTTTACGCCCTTCACCGCCCGAAGATCCCCATGTTTTCTAGTTTTCTTTCAGTGGCGATAAACCTGATAACCGTAGTCTCCCTGGTCCATGTTTTAAGCTTTCGCGCTATAGCCCTTGGCACAAGCCTTGGTATCACCGCCCAGGCCATTTTTCAGATAGCCTTTCTTGCGAAAATCCTTAAAAAGCTTGAGTTTGGAAAGATCACAAAAGGGGTAGTCAAACTTTCATTTGCGGTAACAATCATGGGTGGAATTGCTTATTTTGCTAGAGAAATACTATGGGATGCCAAGGGCCCTTTGCTTGCCCTTGGCACCCTTGGCACCATTGCTTTTTGCGCTGGCCTTTACTTTGGCATCATTAAGTTAATAGGCCCTAGGGAAGGTCTTTATCTCTTCTCACTAACGGCTAAGAAGAAGTAACCTGATATCCCGCTTCAAAAGCCTTAAAATTCGCCTCAAGAAATTTCTCCTTGATGCTTTCTTTCATTGCATCCAAGAACGCTTTTTTACTGAGTGGGACAAGCCCGGTACCTGCCAGGGCGCCCAGGGCTACCATGTTAAGAGCCTTGGCTGTACCGGCTTCTTTAGCAAGTTTTTCCCCAGGAAAAAGATAAACTTTTGGAAAAGATTCTTTCAGTTTTTCAAAAAGAGGATCAAGGTCAGGATATTTGGCAAGGCCGTCTTTGACAATCTGGGGAATAACCGGGTCGGTGCTGGAAACAATGACCGTGTCTTTACGCCCCCGGGGCAAAGCCCGAAGTACTTCTGCCGGCTCAAGCCCCACCAGCACATCGGCTTCGCCTTCTGAAATAAGGGGGCTCTTGTAACCACCAATAAGAATATTTGTTTCAACCACCCCGCCCCTTTGGGCCATACCGTGTACTTCAGACATGACCACGGGAATATCTGCCTTAAGGCAGGCACGCCCTAGCACCTGAGAGAAAAGCAAAATTCCCTGCCCTCCAACGCCTACAGTCAATATACGAAGCTTTTGCATGTATTCCTCCTACTTTTTGGCAACCCTTTGCCGATAAAGGATGCACGGAGCTTTGGCTATTATCACTGAAAGCTCTTTTTTTCCAAGCAAAGGCTTTACCAATGCCTTAGCTTCTTCTTTGCGATAGGGATTGATAGTCACCACGTTTTTGACTCCCAGGGCCTTGACTACTGCTTCAATATCAATGCGTGGTCTGTCAGCCAACTCCTTAAAACGCAATTCTTGCGAAGGTACCGGCTGATGGCCAGTCATGGCAGTGGTCTCATTGTCCATAATTACCAGCGTAAAGTTGTGTTTATTGAAAACCGCATTTGCCAGAGGAGAAAGCCCGGCGTGAAAAAAAGTAGAGTCTCCTATAAAAGAGACAATGCGGTGATTAGTGGCAACAGAAAATCCACATGGAGAACCCACACTTGACCCCATACAAATAAGATAATCTGCCATCTGGATAGGAGGAAGGATACCAAGGGTGTAACAGCCAATATCAGTTGGGAAAATGCTATTTTCAAGCTCACCGAGTTCTTTTAGTGTTTCTTTAATTACCATGTATGTCTCGCGGTGAGGGCATCCGGGACAAAGGGTGGGAGGCCTTGGCGGAAGCTCTGGAACCCAGGAAACATCGATTTTTTCTCCCTCAGGGAAAGAAATACCAAAGGCATCTGCCATAGCTTTTTTGACTATTTTTGGTTCAAACTCAAAAGTACGCGGGAGATGTCTGGTGGCCTTTCCCATGATATTTACAGAAAGGCCCCTTTCCTTAGCCACTACTCTGGCTGCCTCTTCAAGGTAGGGTTCAAGCTCTTCCACAACCAGTACGTCTGCCACCGAGCGCAAAAAATCCGCCAGAAGATTCACTGGATGAGGATGAGTAAATCCAAGAACCAAAACCTTGACTTGGTCTTTTAAATCGAATTCTTCGACAATGTCATAAACATAGTTTGCCGCAACACTTGAAGTGATAATGCCTTGTTTGCCTTTACCGTATTGATAATTGAGGCGTGAACTATCAGCAATAAGGGTGGCATCTTTCATCTTTTCAAGAAGTACTTGGTGCCGCACCCTGGCCACCGCTGGTATAGGAACCCATCTGCGGGGATCTTTTTTAAACTCTCCTTTCACTTCCTGGTCATAAGAGGCAAGCTCTCCTACCTGGACTATGCCTCGGGCGTGAGAAACGCGAGTCGTAGTGCGCAAGATAACCGGAAGCTCTAATTTTTCGGAAAGATCAAAGGCATAAATGGTCATTTCGTAGGCTTCCTGAGGCGTTGCCGGCTCAAGCAGCGGAAGCCCTGAAAGCCTGGCATAATAACGGGAATCTTGTTCGTTTTGGCTTGAGTGGCATGACGGGTCATCAGCTACCACTATCACCATCCCACCACGTACCCCTATATACGCAAGGGTCATCAGGGCATCTGCTGCTACGTTTAACCCGACATGCTTCATGCAGGTAAGGCTACGAAGCCCTGCGGCCGCAGCCGCCGCTGCTACTTCAGTGGCGACCTTTTCGTTGGTTGAAAATTCAAAATAAAGCCCAGGTAGCTCGTACTGGATCCTAAAAAGATTGTTGCCAATTTCAGAAGAAGGAGTGCCAGGGTAAGCAGCTCCAACACGAAGCCCTGCTTCAAGGGCACCACGAACAATAGCTTCGTTGCCAAGGAGTAAAACTTTTTCTTTGGGTTTAGATTTGATTAGAGGATGCATACAAACCTCCCGCCTATGTTAGGTAACGGTTTTAACTGGAGGGAGTTTTTTTGGCAAGTAGAAATTAAATACTTTGGGCCTTGCGCCAGCCTTCGGCTTTCAAACGTTCCATTCTGGCATTGGCCCAGTTTTTAAGTTCCTGAAAATACCGATGGGGATCTTCTTTAAGGATGGCAACAATAGCTTCTTTTTCGGACTTTATGTCTTCAAGTTCACCAGGATAAAGCTCTTTCCAGGTGGCATATCCCTCATCAAAAAGAAATGCAGGAGTAATTTTTTCAGCAGGAAGGCCAAGTTTGGCCACCGCCATGAAACGCGCAAGGTCCATGTCGTATTCAATTATCCAGCCGTTGTCCAGAATCATGGTGGCTTTGTCAAAAGAGACGTGCTGAGAGCACTCAGGACAATAAAGGGCCACAATAACTTCAGGGGGCAAAATATTGTCCCTTAGATTAAAAGGGGCCTCTTTGGCCCCACATTCACAGCGAATTCTTACTTCCATACACATAGGCAATACCTATTCTTCTTTTTTCATGGTGCCCTGCTCTCCACATTTAGGGCATTTGCGAGGTTTACAACGGCCTTCTTTAGTGGCTCCGCACTTTTCACAACGAAAAACTGCCATAGCTTACACCTCCTTTCCCAAACATTCTTTACAAATTCCGCGAAATACAATTTCGCTACTAGTTATCTTAAATTGGCTTTTGTATTCTTCTGGCAGTTCGAAATCAAAATCAACAAAAATATCAAACACCCGATGGCAGCGTTCACAAATAAAATGATGATGGGGAGAAGTATTGGGATCAAAGCGTTTTTTGCCGGGCTCAATGCTAAGTTCGCGCACAAGTCCGCGTTCCTTAAGGGCTTCAAGGGTGTTATAAACAGTAGCAAAGGACATACTCGGGAATTTTTCTTCCACATAACGGAAAATCTCTTCTGCAGATGGATGACTGGTGTTCCCCTCAAGATATTCAAGGATTGCCAGACGTTGAGGGGTCATCTTTAGGCCAAGTTTTCTAAAATATTCGATCTTTTCTTTGGTCACGGCTATCACCTCAAAATTTATTTTGATTTAGACTCTTTATAAAATAATAAGAAATATTTTTTTTGCAAGCTTGTTACAACTAATTTTTCCGCTTAGTGATATGGATTTCGATAAAAAGCATTGCAAGGCAATGTTAGCACACCCTGCTAATCTTTCGGGTTACATTCTGCACTTCTTATCTCGCAAAGACAAGAGTCATTTATACGCAAAATGGCCCAAAAAGGTAAATAGTGGCATGTAACACAGAAGCAAAATGATAAAAATGTTAAAATGATAAAAATAATCATGAAAGAGACCTTTGCAGAATTATTAACCCCCATACCCCAGCGGGGCAAAACGAAAGCATAAAAAAGCGTCGCGGGGGCAGGCGGGGAGGCCTCATTTTCAGGAACGGGGGAGCATGTTTTGTCCGACAAGGAGTCACCGCGAAGCGACCTTTACGCCCGCGCGATCCCGTCCCTTCTCTTTCCGAGATTGCTTCGCTCACTGCGTTCGCTCGCAATGACTGACAAAAATAGTGCTTTCGATACCCATTCAATCCAAACCTCTAGAACCTCTAGAACCTCTACAAACTCTTCTACCCGAGATTGCTTCGCTTGGCTCGCAATGACCACCAAGGCGTCATCGCGAGGAGGCCCGTTAGGGCCGACGAAGCGATCGCTTTCCCGAACACAGTGAGGGATCTAGATTGCTCGGCTTCGTTTGCAATGACGTTGTTCAAAATTTCATAGATTTTTGCAACGATTTCTCATGAGAAAAATTTAATCTAAAAATTGTAAACTGAGACCTTTGCGAAACACTTTTTCTTAAGGCCTGTTTCTGGATCCGTTCCTATTTTTCGGAACGAAAAATGGGAACGGATCCCCTGCGGTTGTGCTTGCGACACTGATCTCAGCAATTTTGCAAAGGTCTCAAACTATGTGTAAGCACTTGGGAGGTGTTCAAAGGTAAGTTCACTGATTAACTCCTGAAAGGCTTTGCGAAACTTATCTTTTAATTCTACGATTTCAAGGCCGGCGTAGTATTTTTCGCCATCTTTGCGCACCCAAACAACCCGGGCTTTGCCTTTTACCGGTGGCTTTGATTCAAAAGAAAAAAGTATCCTCTGACCAGGGCTAAGAGAAGTAAAGGTTGAAATACGAAAGCCTCCAAGGCTAATGTCTTCGAGCTTGGCATCTAAAACTTGGGGTGTGCCATCAATAGCAAAGTGGCACCTAAAATTGACATCAAATCTTTCGAAAAGACGTTTGTCTAACATGTCTTTTTTTATATCGGCGGAAAATCTTGCTTACTTTAAAGCTCTAAAACAGGGAAGTCCAGGAAATAGTTTTATTTTTCTAAGTTTTTCGTCTATCTCTTTTATCTTGAGAATTTTTCCACGTTTTTTAGCCCCTTTTAGATAAACAGCGGCTTTTTGGCTGGCTTCTCTAATTATCAAAAGTCTCATAGCTGGCGTCAAATATGGCTCAGGATAAATCTTAAAAAGGGCCTTTAAACGATAATAATCAAGGCCTGGGGTGCGGGAAAGCTGATCTTCATGGCCTCCCCTTTTTACCACCAAGGGGGTTTTTATCAGAAAGACCGGATAGCGTGCTAGAAGCCTTAACCAGAGTTCATAATCTTCACATACAGGAAAACTCTCGTCAAAAAGTCCTATCTCATAAAGCACGTCCCTTTTAAGCATTATTCCCGACGGGCTTATCAGACAGAGCTCAAGGGCCCTGTCAAAGAAAAAGCCAGAGGGTTTTTGGTGACGCCTGCGGGGATTTACCCGCCTGCCCCTGCGTATCCAGATTTCTTCAGTCTGAACAGCCACCGCCTCAGGGTGTTTCTTAAAAAACAAAACCTGCATTTCAAGTTTTTTGGGAAGCCAGAGGTCATCGCTGTCAAGAAAAGCCAAGAATTTTCCGCGCGCCCGGCGAATTCCTGCATTTCTTGCCGAAGAAACCCCGCGCCTTTGGGCTCGCTTAACAAAGCGTATCGGATAATTGGCCACTAATTTGACCGTGTAATCACTTGAGCCGTCATCTACCACGATGACTTCAAAATCTCGAAAAGTCTGGGCAAAAACAGAGTCAAGCGCTTCTTTTAGAAAAGAGGCCCTGTTATGCGTAGGAATAATCACTGAAACCAGGGGTTTCATTTGTGGTATGGTTCACCAGAAAGAATAGCAAGTGCTCGGTATAGTTGCTCACAAAAAACAAGAAGTGCTATTTCATGGCCAAAAGTCATTAGGGAAAGAGAAAGTTTTAAATCCGCCCGCTTAAGGACCTCCTCTGAAAGCCCATAGGCTCCGCCCAAAACAAATGCCACTTCTCTTTCTCTATTAAGCAAACTCTCTAGCTTCCTTGCAAACTCTTGCGAAGTAAAAATTTTTCCCCTTTCATCAAGTGCAACAATAAAGGCATTCCCGGTGGCCTTAAGCAAAACTTCTCCTTCTTTTTGTTTTAGGGTCGAAAGAGAAGTTTTGGGGACTTTTTTTTCTTCAAGAGCAAACGAAAGATAATTTTTAAGACGCTTTTCGTAATATGCTACACCTTCCCGGATAAAAGAAAACTTTATCTTTCCCGGCGTAATTACGCGCACTTTTGCCGGCCAGCGCATGGGCTATTTATCTTCCTCTGCAGTTTTATAGGGCTTTATGTCAAGAATAGGGGTGCCATCAAGGATATCTAGGCCTTCTACCTCGATAATATTTTCCTTTACAGAAAGCACTTTTAAGGCCGAAAGCCCAATGGGATTCGGACGAACAGGAGAACATGTGCTGAAGACCCCGCGCTTTTCTCCTGGACGATGAGGGGGCTCTTGGATCAGATAGCGCTCTTCAAAAGGCGGGCTTTTGTGAAAGTGGAAAAGAACCCAGATTCTGTCTCCTGGCTTAATGTCTTTTAACCCGAGCTTGTATTCTGGGAAAATTTCAAGGCGGCCTTTTACCTGCGAAATCGTGTAAAAGCGCGGCACTTCTTTGGCCTCGGTGTGCACAAAGCCAATAGGTTCAAAGCAAATCTTTTTTAAAGGAATCTCTTCAGCCATTTTTTAATTAGGGGGCTTTAATCGCCCGACGTTACTGGATCCGTTCCCATTTTTCGCTTCGAAAAATAGGAACGGATCCCTGAGATCATTGTCTATTAAAAAATACTCACAGTAATAAGATTCATTCATAACCAGGAACAGGTTTTAGCTATTTTCTGCGCCTCTTTGCTGTCTTTGATTTCTCGGGTAATTATTTCTGCGTCAAGGCCAAGCTCAGTCTTGGCCTTTTCTAAAAAGGAGATTATGCCTTGCCAACTACGGCATTTTGGGAGATAAAAAACTTCGATCTTCATGACCAGAGAGTATATCGTCAAAATTCCTGTTTTCGAAGGCCCCCTTGACCTTTTATTGCACCTGGTGCGCAAAAACAAGCTTAACATCTTTGACCTTCCCATTTCCCTTATCACCGAGCAATACCTTGCCTATCTTGAGATGATGAAGGCCCTTGATCTTGAGATTGCAGGGGAATACCTCTACATGGCCGCTACCCTTCTTTATATCAAAAGCAAAATGCTTCTCCCTGATGAGGAAGAAACCGAAGAAACATCACTTGAAGAAGACCCGCGGCGCGAGATTGTCGAACCACTCCTAGAACTTGACCGTTACCAAAAAGCCGCAGAAAAACTCTGGGAAAGGCCTCTTCTTGGCAGGGATGTGTTTGTTGCACCTCCGTACGATATGCCACGGCCAGAAGAAATATCTGTTTCTATTTTTGACTTGCTTGCTGCGTTAAAGGAAGTCCTAGGAAGAAAGCCCCCCTCTCCTCTTGAGGTTTCAAGGGCTCGCTTTTTAATCCAGGAAAAAATGGCAGAAATAGAAGAACTCCTTTCTGAAAAAAAGCGCATTTATCTGCGAGATCTTTTTAAACGGGCTAAGAGCCGTGAAGAGGCCATAACTTATTTTCTGGCACTTCTTGAGCTTGCCCTAAGAGAAAAACTAAGGCTTATTCAGCAAAAGCCTTTGGCAGAAGTAGAGATCATAAAAAGATGAAGATCATTTTATACGCTATCTTGGCCTTATTTTTGCCCCTTGCTTTTTTAAAGCTTTGTTATGCCGTAGGGACTATTTCTGTGCTACGTCGCACAAAAGGCGCTCTTTTTGTAGGCACTTCGCGCAAGAAGATAAAGGCCATTTGCGAACACCTTGAGCTTTCCCCTGAGAAGAGAATTGTCGACCTTGGCTGTGGGGACGGAAGATTTTTGCGGGCAGTTTATAAAAGATTCGGCGTCATCGGCGAGGGATATGAAATAAACCCCTTTGCTTACCTTTTGGCAAAAACGCTAAATTACCTCACCCGCACCCCGGTAAAAATTCATCGCAAAAACTTCTTTAACTGTGATCTCTCTCAATATGACTTAATCTTTTGTTATCTTTTTCCGGATCTTTTGCTTGATCTTGCTCCTAAAATCAAAAAAGAAGCAAGGCCTGGCACTATCATAATCAGTGCCAATTTCCCTTTACCGGGTTTTTCTCCCTATTTAGTTTTAAGAGTAGAGGACCCCATCTATTTTTACCGCATCTGAACATGATCTTGTGCTTTGTGGCCATTGTGCTAACTCTTTCTAGACATCCTTGGCAAGGAGGAAGAGATGTTTAAAGCGGTATCCCTTGTGCCCCTTGGTACCGTGCGTCAGGATGTAATTGACGCGATAGCAGGTGGTATTTACGAGAATTTGAATCTAGAAGTTTATTTTGAAGAACCTGCCCCTCTTCCTCAGGAATTTTTTGATAAAGAACGAGGACAATTCAAAGCAGACGACCTGGTTACCTGGTTCCAGCAAAATATCGAAACCCGCTCGCGCCTTAAGCTCGGTATTTGTGAAGTGGATCTTTACGCCTGGGATTTAAATTTTGTCTTTGGCATTTCAATCTTAAAACAGGGCACGGCCCTTCTCTCTTATCGGCGGCTTGATAATGCCTTTTATCACTTACCCCCTAACGACAGGCTCTTATACGAAAGGGTTCAAAAAGAAGCGCTTCACGAACTTGGCCATGCCATTGGCCTTGACCACTGCGAAGCCCCCTGCGTAATGCATTATTCCAATAGCGTCATGGAAGTTGACGTAAAACCTGCTAAATTTTGTCCAGAGTGCTGGCGAAGGATTAATTTATTACTCGGAAGAAATATTTAGAGGGAAATTATGGCGGAAAAGCGTGTTATTCTTGGCACCGCAGGACATATTGACCACGGAAAAACTACCTTAGTAAAGGCCTTAACCGGCATTGATACAGACCGTCTAAAAGAAGAAAAAGAACGCGGAATCACGATAGAACTCGGCTTTGCCCATCTCACCCTGCCAAGCGGAGTGCGCCTTGGCATTGTTGATGTCCCAGGGCATGAGCGCTTTGTAAAAAACATGGTAGCAGGAGCAAGTGGTGTCGATCTCGTGGCCCTGGTGATAGCAGCAGACGAAGGTGTTATGCCACAAACCAAAGAACACCTTGAAATATGTGAACTCCTTGGCGTCAAGACCGGAATCGTAGTTATCACCAAAAAAGACCTGGTTGACGAAGAGTGGCTCGAGCTCATCAAAGAAGACATTGCCGAGGCCCTAAAAGGAACCTTCCTTGAAGATGCACCCATGATTGCTGTCTCAGCGACCACGGGAGAAGGCCTGGAAGAGCTCATTTCTCTCCTTGATAAAGTTGTTAAACAGGTACCTGATCGTCCGGCAAAAGGCCCCTTCCGCCTGGCAATAGACCGTGTTTTTACGGTAAAGGGATTTGGCACCGTGGTCACCGGAACCTCTCTTTCTGGAAAGGTAAAAATAGGAGACGAAGTAAAAATCTATCCCAAAGAACTAGATGCCAAAGTGCGCCGTATCCAGGTCCACGGCGAAGACCGTGACCAGGCAGAGGCTGGTCAGCGCACCGCCTTGAATCTGCATGGAGTTACCAAAGAAGACTTAGAACGCGGCGACGTAGTAGCCCACAAAGGGGCCTTAAGACCTAGCCTTATCGTGGACGTAGCCCTCAAGTATCTTTCAAGCGCCCCAAAGCCCCTTCAACACAATACCAGGGTACGCTTCCATATCGGCACAAGCGAGGTCCTGGGACGGGTCTTTCTATTTGGCACGGACAAAATAGAACCAGGAAGCGAGGCCCTGGCCCAATTGCGCCTGGAAGAACCGGTAGTCTGCTGGCGAGGGGACCACTTTGTCATCAGAAGCTACTCACCTATGATAACCATTGGAGGTGGTGTAGTCCTTAACCCCGTGGCCTTCAGGCGCAAACGCTCCCAACGCCACCAGCTAGAGGAACTAAAGCTTTTGCGCGATGGAACCACCGAAGACGTCATTCTTTATCACCTTCGTATTGCCGAAGAGATGGGGCTTCCTTTTGAAGAAATTGCCCTAAGAGTTTCTATTTTTGGGGAAGATCTTGAAGAAATCCTTAAAAAGCTCAAAGAACACGGCAAGATTAAAGAGATTCGAACCGAAGCAAAACGTCTTTTCATGGCGCGTGAAATATACGACGAAATCAAACAAGAAATTCTAAACCGCCTGCGTAAATTTCACGAAAAATTCCCCTTAAAACCCGGCCTAACAAAAGAAGAACTCAAACAACGTTTGCCCTCAGGGCTTGAAGTGCGTGTTTACGAAAAGATGCTTGAAGAGCTAATTGCAAAGGGCAAAATAGTCCAGGAAAAAGAGATAATCCGCTTAAAAGAGCATAAAATCGTCCTTGCCGAGGAACAGGAAGCCCTTAAAAGAAAAATCGAAGACGCCTTTCGCAAGGCAGGGTTTACTCCCCCTGATAAAGACGAAATCCTTGCCAGGTTCAAAGAAAACCCCGCTCTTGTACAAGAAATCTTTTCCTTGCTTCTCCAGGAAGGAAAGCTCGTTAAGCTTCGTGATGAACTGGTTTTTCACCATGATGTAATTGAAGAAGTCAAAAAACGTGTAGTTTCATTCCTCACCAAGAACAAAGAAATGGCAGTGGGCGATTTCCGTAAACTCGTTGACGGCTCAAGCCGCAAATACATGATTCCGCTCCTTGAATACCTTGACAGAGAAAAAGTCACTATTCGCCTGGGAGACAAACGCGTACTCCGCCGCAAAGAAACTTAAATCTTGCCAGAAATTTTTTTCCTGTGATAGCCTCAATAAAAAAGAGGCAAGAGATGAAGCTTCCAGAAACAAAACTTCCTCTTACTGAAAACGCCCTCATCGTACTGGCCAAAAGATATCTTTTGCGCGACAAGGCAGGAAATCCTGTAGAAACCCCGGAAGACATGTTTCGCCGGGTTGCCCGCGCGGTGGCATCTGCTGAGCTTCTTTATGACAAAAACGCCAACCTCGAAGAACTAGAAGAAAAATTCTACCAACTCATGGCTAGCCTTGATTTTTTGCCAAACTCCCCTACCCTCATGAATGCTGGGCGCGAGCTTGGTCAGCTTTCTGCCTGTTTTGTTTTGCCTATTGAAGACTCCCTTGAATCCATCTTTGAAACCCTTAAACACACGGCGCTAATCCACAAATCCGGCGGAGGCACGGGATTTTCTTTTTCCCGATTAAGGCCAAAGGGAGACATCGTGCGCACCACCCACGGAGTCTCAAGTGGACCAGTCTCTTTTATGCAGGTCTATGACGCTGCCACCGAGGCCATAAAACAGGGAGGCACAAGACGCGGGGCCAACATGGGAATCCTTCGCATTGATCATCCAGATATCGAAGAATTTATCACCATCAAAAGAGACATCACCAAGCTCACTAACTTCAATATCTCAGTGGCTATTACGGAAAAATTCATGCAGGCTTATGCTGCAGGCAAGGACTTTGCCCTGATAAACCCTAGAAACGGAGAAGTAGTGCGCCGTGTTTCTGCCCGCAAGCTTTTTGATCTTTTGGTGGAAAACGCCTGGCTTACCGGAGACCCTGGTGTCATTTTTATTGATTACATAAACGAAAAAAATCCTACCCCTAATCTAGGGATGATCGAGGCCACCAACCCCTGCGTAACAAAAGACACCTGGATAATGACTGCTGAGGGGCCAAAACAAGTCAAAGACCTTATCAAGGTCTCTTTTCAGGCAAGAATTAACGGAAAAGATTTTTGGGCCCCTTACGGCTTTTTCTATACCGGCAATAAAATAGTCTATGAAATCTGCACCAAAGAAGGGTTTCAACTTAAAGTCACCGAAAATCATCCTTTATTAAAAGTTCGTACCAGGACCCGTTGCCGCTTAGAAACTTATTGGACCCTTGCTCGAGAAATTAGAATAGGCGATCTACTCGTACTAAACGACCACCGTCAAAATACTTACTGGCCAGGAGAAGGCAACTTTGAAGAAGGTTACTTGTTGGGGTTACTGATAGGTGACGGTACGATAAAAAAAGACAAGGCAACTCTTTCGCTTTTTGAAGAAAAGGGCTCCTTTGATGAAGGAATTTACTATGGAGCCTTAGCCGCTGCTTATTCTCTTCCACATCGTAGAGATTTTTGCGGCTGGATCTTTCTTTCTAAACGCCGGGAATGCCGGCTTTCACTTGCCTATATCAAGTCTCTTGCAAAAAGATATGGCATAACTCCTGGCCAAAAACAAATAACAGCTTCAATCGAAAAATGTTCCAGTGATTTTTACCGGGGATTTCTGAGAGGACTTTTTGACGCTGACGGATCCGTACAAGGAAGTCATCAGAAAGGCATAAGTATCCGTTTGGCCCAAAGTAGTCTTAATAATCTGAAACGCGTTCAAAGAATGCTTCTAAGGCTGGGAATCTTTTCACGCATTTATCAAAACAGACGTTCCAAACAACGAAAAAAATTGCCTAATGGGAAAGGTAGCTATTCTCTATATTGGACAAAAACACAACACGAACTGATTATTTCCAGAGAAAATATTTTAACTTTTTACGAAAAAATAGGATTTTCTCATAAAAAGAAAAGCCAAAAGTTAAAGGAAGCTATCCAAAACTATCAAAGAAAGCTGAACAAAGAGAGATTTGTTGTCAAAGTCACCGACATTAAAATTTTACCGCCAGAGCCTGTTTATGATTGTGCAGTACCTGGGGTAAATGCCTTTGATGCAAACGGATTTATTGTTCATAACTGCGGGGAACAGCCCCTTCTTCCTTACGAAAGTTGTAACCTCGGCTCTATTAATCTTTCACATTTTGTAAAAAACAAAAAAATAGACTACGAGCGTTTGCGAGAAACCGTCCACCTGGCAGTACACTTTCTTGATAACGTAATCGACGTGAATCGTTTTCCTCTTCCTCAAATCGAAGCCCAGACCAAAAAAACCCGCAAAATAGGCCTTGGCGTAATGGGCTTTGCAGACATGCTCATCAAGCTGGGTATCCCTTACAATTCCCGAAAAGCCGTGGAAGTTGCCGAAGAGGTAATGGGTTTTATAAATCGTGAGTCTGTTTCAGCAAGTTCTTTACTTGCCAAGATGCGCGGAAATTTCCCTGCCTACCGGGGAAGCATATGGGATAGTCCCAAGACACCATGCATGCGCAATGCCACCACCACAACCATAGCCCCCACCGGGTCTATCTCTATAATTGCCGGATGCTCTTCAGGAATAGAGCCTCTTTTTGCCGTGGCATACGTGCGCCGGGTACTTGATGGCACGGAGCTTCGGGAAGTACATCCCCTTTTTGAAAAAGCGCTCAAAGAAGTCGGCTTTTCCCTAGAAAAAATTACCGAAATCACCGAAAAAGCCCTTAAGACCGGAAGCATTAAACACTTAGAGGAAATCCCCAAAAACATAAGAGAGCTTTTTGTAACGGCCTTTGACATAACCCCTGAGGAACACCTGCGTATTCAAGCAGCCTTTCAACGCCACGTGCACAATGCGGTCTCAAAGACCATAAATTTCCCTGAGAACGCTACCAAAGAAGACGTGCGCAAGGTCTATCTTTTGGCCCATAAGCTAAAGCTTAAAGGGGTCACGGTTTACCGTTACGGCTCAAGGCCCACACAGGTACTTAATCTTTTACGCCGCGAAGGGACTGTTCCGAGGCCACGTCCCAAAATCACCCACGGCTTTACCCGCAAAATACGCACGGGCTGTGGAAACCTTTACGTAACGGTTAACTGGGATGAAAAGGGGCTTTGTGAAGTATTTGCCACTATGGGCAAGGCCGGAGGCTGTGCGGCCTGTCAGATAGAAGCTACCAGCAGGCTGATTTCTCTTTGCCTGCGCTCAGGAGTAGCTCCTCAGGCCATAATCAAACAACTGGCTGGCATCAGGTGCCCCTCCCCTGCCTGGGAAGACGGGAAAGCCATTCTTTCTTGCCCTGATGCCGTGGCCAAGGTGTTAGCAGAGGCTTTAAACATTGAAATTAAGCCCGAAGAGAGGCCCTCTCTTGGGGCCTGCCCTGATTGCGGGGGCCCCCTTGAAATGGAATCAGGGTGTCTTTTTTGCCGCAGTTGCGGCTTTTCAAAATGCGACTAAATCGGGCTTAAAATCTGATTTTAGCTCCTACCATCAGGGCACTTTCATCCCAGGAAGTGTCAGGTTTGTCGATATTTACGTCCATTATTTTGAAGCAAAGCCCCACAGAGGCAGTAGTGGTTACGTTATAATAAGCACCAATATCAAGGGAAAGGATACTTTCGCCATCAGCAAAGCTCAAAATATCTGGGGCATAAAAAAGTCTACTTTCAAAATAAACCGGCCATTTTGATGCGGTTTTGGTGAAATCAAAGGAACCTGTAAAGAGGAAGCCCAAAGCAAAGATATCGTAACCTACATTGTGGGGCTCAACTTCTCCTAAAATTGCCTGAAATCCTACCCCTAAGTTAAGAGGTTTTTGCTGGTAAAGGTCAGTTGCTACAAGATAGGGATTGAGAAGCCAAGAATTTCCATCATCGTCGGTATAGAAGAAACCTAACCCTGCGTTTAAAGGTGTCCCGGAATAGGTATAGACTTCCTGTTCACCATAGGCGTAAATGTTCTTATCACTGATAAAAAGACCAAGATTTCCGGCAAAGCCCACCGACACCAACACCAAAGAAAAAAGAAAAGCAACCACTAATAAACGTTTCATACCTAAACCTCCTCTTTTTATTGATAGCTTAAAGAGACCACGCAAGATTGCCGAGATCAGTGTTGCAGGCTCATTCGCCAGGTATCCGTTCCCATCTTTCCTTCCGAAAAATATTATTAGAAGTACATTTTATCCAACAAAGTATCTTCGCGAGGCGACTTGCACGCTCGCTAGGTCCCGTCCCTTCGCTTTCGAGATTGCTTCGCTCACTGTGTTCGCTCGCAAATGACAAGAAATGGGGACCGCTCGCAATGACCATGTTCAAAATGTCATCTTTTTTGTGCTCCTAGTAATCAGACAGACCGAAAATAGCTTATCACAGTTTAGCAAAATTCAACCAGCATTTTTACCGGATATTCTGGAAAAGTCTTTTTCAAAGCCAGCAAGCAAGAGGTACAGGCTGCGGCCAAAAAGCGCGGACCAGTTAAAAAAGCCTCTTTGAATAGTTTGCGGTTTATTTCTCTGGCATAACCTGGAAAAAGATAACCAAAGGCTCCTGCTTGTCCGCAGCATCCTTCGTAATAACTTAAGCCCAGCTCCCGCCAAAAAGGATAAACTTCTGTATTCTTAAGGTGACACGGCACCTGGAAAAAGATTTCTTCTTGAGACACGGAAAACTTAAATGCCCGATGAGAAAAGAGATAGGAATGTCCTTCGCAAGTTTTGGCGGCTAAGACTTTGTATTCGTCGCCAAGCAGCCGCGGGTAAAGTTCGTTTAAGACGAAAAAGCAAGAGGCACAAAGGGTAGTAACTTTTTCCGCCAGAGAAAGTGCTTTTAAGTTTTGCCTGGCACTTTTTAAAAAGGCCTTTTCATCACCTGCCGCCAAAAAAGGAAGTCCACAGCAGGTCTGATCCTGTGGCACAAAAATAAGCTCTTTTTCAGGAAAAATCTTGATAAAGTGTTTAATAGCGTTTGGATAGAGAAACTCTCCGCCGCAGCCAAGAAAAAGGGCAACCTTTCCTTGGCTTAGGTGTGCCAGGTCTTTTTTGGCAGACCTGATTTTTGAAGCAAAAGGACGGAGCAGGTCATAAAGTTCTAAGGCATACTTTGTGGAAATTGGATGTTTTAACTTAGCCCGGGCAAAAGTCTCTAGAAGAGGAACTTTGTTAGGACAGGTCTTCTCACATGCACCGCAAAGAATACACGTAAGCAAAAGAGAGGCACTTTCGGCCTCCCCTGATAAGGCCATGAGTCTCCCCCGTGGAGAGTAGGTTTCTCTTCCAGTGGCCCTAAAAACCGGGCATACAGACAGGCATTTTCCGCAACGCGCGCAGAGATCACTTGGTTTCATCTTTAGCGACAAACTGATCAAGCCACCATGAGGCCCAGTCTGTTTCTGTTATGGCCTCAGCCAGACGTCGGCCAATGTCTGTCCTAAGGCGTCTTTTCGCATAGATCAGCCAGCGCCGTGCGTAAGGATTGCCTAGATCGTGTTGCTCTTTAAGCATTATCATGAGATCAAGCTGATCGGCATCATGAACAAGCCTGGCTTCAAGTGTTTTCGCCTCGCGGTATTCCTCAAGAAGTTCCTGCCACTCCTCTGCCCAGGGGAGCTCGGAAAAGGCATCCTGAGCCGCTTTTTCCTCATTGACCTGATCGTAAAGTTTATTGACAGAGTTTAAGTCCCCAGTGCGGGCCTCAAGAAAATCATGCAAAATGGCCATTTTTAAAAGTTTTAACTCATCGGCCTCAGGGACCATCTTAGCAAGGGTAGCTGCGGCCAAAGCCACTCCAAAGGAATGGGCAGCGATATTTTCCTTTCCCGTACCCAAATAAGCGTAACCTGTACGCTCAAGGCGTTTGAGCATAGCACCCTCAAAAAGAAGCTTTGCTAACCTGTGCCATTTCATTTTTCTTCCCCAAAGACTTACTTGAAAAAAATTATTCTGCTACTAAAAAAAGCAGATGCAAGAGTAAATCTCAGGAGGAGAAAATATGGCAGAAACAAAAAATTACAAGATCGCGGTAATTCCCGGTGACGGCACCGGGCCAGAGGTAATCCGAGAAGGGGTAAAAGTCCTTGATGCAGCCTCTGAGCGCTTTGGTTTTAAACTTAATTACAATTATTTTGATTGGGGAGGCGAACGTTACTTAAAAACCGGAGAAACCATTCCCGAAGGCGGCATTGAAGAACTGAAAAAGCATGACGCCATTTACCTTGGCGCCATTGGTCATCCTGACGTAACCCCGGGTATCCTTGAAAAAGAAATCCTTTTGCGTATCCGTTTTGAACTTGACCAGTACATCAACTTGCGGCCTGTTAAGCTTTATCCTGGAGTCTGGACCCCCATCAAAGACAAAGGCCCGGAAGACATCGATTTTGTCGTGGTACGAGAGAACACCGAAGGTCTTTATGCTGGCGGTGGTGGCTTTTTACGCAAGGGAACCCCCCAGGAAGTAGCTATCCAGGAATCCATTAACACCCGTTTTGGGGTAGAACGCTGTATTCGCTATGCCTTTGAATATTGCCAAAAGCGCAACAAAAAGAAAGAACTCACCCTGGTTGGCAAGACCAACGTCTTAACCTACGCCTGGAACCTCTGGGAAAGGACTTTTTACGAAGTAGCCAAGGACTATCCTGACATCAAGACATCCTATGCCCATGTAGATGCCACCTGCATGTGGTTTGTGAAAAACCCCGAGTGGTTTGATGTTATCGTGACTGACAACATGTTCGGTGACATCATTACAGACTTAGGTGCCATTATCCAGGGAGGCATGGGTATTGCTGCCGGCGGAAACATTAACCCTGAAGGGGTCTCCATGTTTGAACCCATTGGCGGTTCAGCCCCCAAGTACACCGGTAAAAACGTTATCAATCCCCTGGCTGCTATTTGTGCAGGGATGATGATGCTTGAGCACCTTGGTGAAGAAGAGGCTGCCCAGGCCATAGAAAAGGCGGTTATCAAGGTGTGTCGCGATCACTTAAAGAGCCTTTCAGCAGGCAAAATGGGCTATAGCACCAGCGAAGTAGGTGACCTAGTAGCCAATTACACCAAAGAAGGGGTGGAGCTTTAGCATGACTGAGCTTGAAGCAGCCAGGGCCGGTCAATTAACGCAAGCAATAAAAGATGTGGCGAAAACCGAAGGTCTTGCCCCAGAAGAAATAAGAGACCTGGTAGTCTCAGGGAAGGTTATCATCCTTAAGGCCCGCCAAAGCGGACGCGTAGTAGGTATTGGCGGGCCTTTGCGGACTAAAGTTAACGCTTCCATTGGGACCTCAAGCCTGGTATGTGACCTTGAATTTGAAATGAAAAAAGCACGCCTTGCTGAGGAAGCTGGGGCAGACACTTTGATGGAACTTTCTGCTGCCGGTGACATGGACACCATCAGGCGAGAAATTATCAATGCAGTTTCACTTCCAGTGGGAAATGTACCCCTTTATCAGGCTTTCTGTGAAACCATTCGTGACTATCAAGATCCTGCCAAACTCGACCCTGAATATCTTTTTGAGCTCATAGAAAGGCAGTGTGCCGACGGCATTGCCTTCATGGCCATTCATTGTGGCATAAATCTTTTTACCCTAGAGAGGCTTGAAAAACAGGGATATCGATTTGGGGGTCTGGTTTCCAAAGGCGGAAGCCTTATGGCCCAATGGATGACCAAAAACAAACGGGAAAATCCGCTTTATGAACAATTTGATCGTTTAATCAATATCCTCAAAAAATACGACACGGTACTTTCCCTTGGAAACGGGCTAAGGGCTGGCGCAATTCATGATTCCCTTGACCGGGCCCAAATAGCAGAGCTTCTTATTAACTGCGAGCTTGCCGAGCTGGCGCGCGAAGCTGGCTGCCAAGTCATGGTAGAAGGCCCAGGGCATGTTCCTCTCGATGAAATTGAAGCCTCTGTACTCTTAGCCAAAAAGATGTCTGGTGGTGCGCCATATTACATGCTTGGACCATTACCATCCGACATCGGCGCCCCGTATGACCATATTACCGCTGCCATTGGAGCCGCCATTTCTGCCAAAGCCGGTGCAGATTTGATTTGTTACGTAACACCTGCAGAGCATCTATCACTTCCCAACGAAGAAGATGTAGTTTTGGGTGTTAAAGCGGCCCGTCTGGCAGCCCATGTAGGCGATATCGTTAAGCGCCGTGGTGTCGCAGACAAGCGCGATATGCAGGCCAGTAAAGATCGACGAGACCTTAATTGGAACAAAGTATTTGATAGTCTGCTTTTCCCTGATGACGCCAAACAATTGGTAGAAGAACGAAAATCCGTGAAACAAAGGCGTTGCTCTATGTGCGGAGACCTCTGCGCCTTAGAGCAGGCAGAAGTAGTTTTCAAAGACTATATCAAAGGAGAAAAAGAAAATTAAAAGGGCGGCTTGGCCGCCCCTGGTTATAGCAGGCCATGAGAGCGCAAAATTTTTGCCAGGCGTTCGTCTTCCTTGGCAAATTCTTTGAGTGCCTCAAGGAGCCTGGCAAACTTTCCTTCTCTTTCAAAGTAGTCAAGACTTTCTTCTCTTGCCCTGCGGATGATGGTACGCCGATCCCAGTAGGCAAACCCAATGACCGTGGCCGTAAGAGTAGTAAAGATACCTGCCAGAATCCAGAGAAAAGTGGTAAGGAGATCTAGCCTTTTGTTAACCTCGTCAATCCTTTTGTTAACATCATCGAAACGCCTGTCTATTTGTTCAAAGCGCTTGTCTACTTGCTCGAAGCGCTTGTCTATTTGTTCCATAAAAACTTGCAAGGTGGTTTCAATGCGGACGAGTCTTTCCCGGTCTTCCTGGGTAAAATCTTCTGCATAAGCTTGATTTAAACTTGTACTCAAAAGTATTAGAACAAGTAGCGAGAAAAGTACCTTAAAAGACATTTTCAGATCTCCAAGAAAAGGCTTTTCTTTTA
Organism: Thermodesulfatator atlanticus DSM 21156; assembly: GCF_000421585.1. Classification (NCBI taxonomy): domain Bacteria; kingdom Pseudomonadati; phylum Thermodesulfobacteriota; class Thermodesulfobacteria; order Thermodesulfobacteriales; family Thermodesulfatatoraceae; genus Thermodesulfatator; species Thermodesulfatator atlanticus. The sequence goes on along the minus strand of NZ_ATXH01000001.1, from coordinate 17,111 downwards.
TTATTACTTGAAAATTCTAATTTGGGAAACAAAAAAGGGCGGCTTGGCCGCCCCTTTTGGCATTAGACTTTGAATTTTGAAGCAAGCTCTTTCAGGCGTGCGGCAAGCTCTATCATCTCCTGCGAGAGTTCGCGGCTTCTTTCTCCTTTTTCTGCGGTTTCCTGGATGGCTACTGACATTTTTTCTACTTTTTCCTTGATTTGATCCGCACTTTCTGCAGACATACTGGCTGCCTGGCTTATCTCTCCCATCATGGCGGTCTGTTCTTCGACAGCACTTGCTATCATGTTGGAAATGTCGTTAATACGGCTAATGATTTCGGTAATCTCTTCGATAGCTTTTACCGAAGCCCGGGCATCATTCTGGATGGCCTGGATTTTTTTGGCAATTTTTTCAGTGGCCTCGGTGGTCTGACGGGATAGCTCTTTTACTTCTCCTGCCACCACAGCAAAGCCCTTTCCTGCCTCCCCTGCCCTTGCGGCTTCTATCGTGGCGTTAAGGGCAAGCAAGTTTGTTTGCTCAGCAATGCTCTGGATAAGGTTTACCACCTCGCCGATTTCTTCAGAGGAAATGCTAAGTTTGTTGACTATTTCATTGGTTTCCTGAGCTTTTACCACGGCATCATTGGCAATATGGGCAGCTTCAGAAGTATTACGGGAGATCTCGGTAATGGCCTCTACCATCTGTTCTGAAGCAGCAGAAACCGCCCTGATATTGTTATTGATAGCTTCTTCGGCTGCCTTAACCTCTTCACCCTCCTGAGCCAAGTGGCGGGCCTTTTCTGCTACCTCGTCACCAGCACGGAATATTTCTTCTGAAGCGTGGTAAACTTTATCAGAAGACTGCACTACACCAGAAAGGGTCTCTCTCAGTCTTGTGGTCATACCTTCAAGGGCCTGCAAGAGCTGGCTGATCTCGTCTTTCCCGGTCTTAGGAAACCTAACGGTAAAATCACCCTCGGCAATCCTTGAAACAAGGGCAACTGCCTTTTCCACCGGGGTTATGATCTTGGTCTTTGCCATCCACCAGATAGCAAGTAGCAAAGAAATACTAAAGGCTGAAATTAAGACCTGATAGATACGCAAACGGTGAAGACCAGCCACGGCCTTTTCTTCGAATTTCTTGGTGAGATCATTAGCGAGTTTTAGAACCTGTATGTTGTGATCAAGAAGATACTTAAGGCTTGTCTCATCTTGGGTGGCCATGTACTCATCAAGGGCCTTTTTGAATTTTTGCCAGGCGGTATTTAATTTTTCCCAGCTTTCGATAATAGCCTCGTCTTTAACCGGCTTTAGCCCCATAGCTTCATCTCCATAGCGCAAGGCCTTGAGGCTACTGTCAAAAAGGGCTGCTGTCTGCCTTGCGGATTCAAAATCCTTCGAAAGGACTTCTTTGGTAATTTTTTGAACCAACATTCGTTCTCTACCAGCGTAGTTCACGTATCTGGCATCTCCTTCGTTTTTATGAAGGGACCAAAAAACCACCCCGGCATTTAAGATGCTTAGCAAGAACATAACCACGATAATCGCTTGGATACGTCCTTTGATAGTGCTAAGGTTCATAGGATACCCTCCTTGTCTCTGGTGTCTTCGCCTATCTTTTCGACCGCCTTAAGAAAAATCTTAAGAAGTGAAGAACTTGATTTGCATCAAAGAATTTTTATTAAGACCAGCCTAATATCTTTTAAGAACGCAAAATACTTGGACTCCGTTCCTGTTTTTTTCGGAAGGGAAAAATGAAAACGGTGGCTGGGCCGGACCTTTGAAAATGTTTTGCAAAGGTCTCTTAAATAAAACTTTAAAAAGGAGATTCCTATGCCTCGGATAATGCGCAAAATAATCGAAATAGACGAAGAGCTTTGTGATGGATGTGGAAAGTGTGTTCCATCCTGTGCGGAGGGCGCTATTCAGATAATAAACGGCAAGGCCAGACTTATCGCAGAAAAATATTGCGACGGACTAGGAGCATGTCTTGGCACCTGCCCAAAAGGGGCTATCAAAATCGTTGAAAGAGAAGCAGAAGCCTTTGATGAGAAAGCTGTTGAAGAATTTCTCAAACACAAAGAAAAGCCCGACCTTGCCTGCGGCTGCCCAGGAGAAATGCTAAAAAATCTTGAACCAAGCGGAAATTTCTTTACGGAAAAGGAAAGCGTCCCTTCAGCACTTTCTCACTGGCCTATCCAAATTAAGCTTATTCCCCCAGAGGCCCCCTTTTTAAAAGATGCATCGTTACTTGTGGCAGCTGATTGTGTGGGCTTCAGTTATCCAGCCTTTCACAGGGACTTCCTTCCCGGCAAGGTTCTTATGATTGGATGCCCCAAGTTTGACGACGTTGACCATTACGTAGCCCGCTTTGCCGAGATTTTTCGCAAAAACGAGATAAAAGACTTAACCCTTGCGATCATGGAGGTACCATGTTGTCGCGGGCTTACCATGATCATCAAAAAAGCCAGAGAACTTGCCGGCATAAAAGAACCCTTTAACGTAATAGTTGTCTCTCTTGACGGAAAAATAATTTCAGAGGAGAGATGGACCTGATGGAATGGGAAAAAGATGCTCAAGCATTACTGAAAAGAGTGCCATTTTTTGTGAGAAAAAAAGTAAAGCGTAAAGTAGAAGAATTCGTAAAGGCACGTGGTGAAAAAATTGTTACCAAAGAAGCGATGCTTGCTGCAAGAGAGGCCCTTCGTGAAAAAGCCGCCCAAACTGAAACCGGCTTTTCAGTTGAAAGCTGCTTTGGAGGGTCGGGATGCCCGAATGCGGTGACTTCATCAGAAAACCTGCTACAGGAGCTCGAAAAAATCCTTGAAGAAGAAAAATTGACTTCCTTTATAAAAGGAAAAATAAAAGGCCCTTTGAAGCATCACCATCAGTTCAGGGTGTCTCTAGCAGAATGTCCCAACGCGTGTTCTCAGGTACAGATAAAAGATTTTGCCTTAATAGGCCAGGCCAAAATAGAAATTAATCCTGAAACATGTACCTTATGCGGAGAATGTGAAACGGCTTGTGAAGAAAACGCTATTTTTTTAGCAACAGATGGCCCCCGGATAAAAGAAGAAAATTGCCTTCATTGTGGAGCATGTGCCAAGGTTTGTGAAACGGGTACTATCAATATTTTTCAAACAGGATATAAGGTTCTTGTTGGGGGAAAATTGGGTCGCCATCCTCGGTTAGCCAAAGAACTGGTACCTTTCGCAAATGGCAAGGAAGTCCTAGAAATTTTCAAAAAAACGTTAGCTTTTTACAAAAAATATTGTGAAGCAGGAGAACGTCTGGGCGCCATTATTGAACGCCTTGGCTGGGAACAAACCAAAAAGGAGTTACGGAATTAAAAAAATGAAATGCCCAGGACAAGACACCCGTTACTGGAAAGACGATGCTATTTTTGAAGTAAAATGCCCCAATTGTGGGGAAAGTGTTGAATTTTTCAAGGATGACGCAGCGAGAACCTGCCCTGGTTGTGGGCAAAAGCTTCCTAATCCACGCCTTGATTTTGGTTGCGCTGCCTATTGTCCTTATGCGGAACAATGCTTAGGAGAACTCCCCTCAGAGCTTCGGGAAAAACAGCAGGCTGTTTTTAAGGACCGCATCGAAGCCGAAGCCCTTAGCACAATAGCGGAAGAAAAAAGAGCCCTATTAAAAAACAGGCTCAAATACGCAGAACGCCTTGCCCTTGAAGAAGGGGCTAAACTTCCGGTAGTGCTTGCGGCAGCCTGCGTTTTTGATATTCAAGAGCCAGAAAATTTTTTAAAAAATTTGAATATCCCGGAAATTTTCGTCAAGGAAATCTTAAAAACCCTTGAAGAAGATTGCCTTGAGAGCGCCGTTTTAAATGATGCGGTTGTTTTAAGCGCTTTAGTTGAAGGTATCAAAATGTCAAAAGAATTAAAGACTAAAGCTGGAAAAATATTGGCCAAAGCCATGATGTAAAGAGGGCCGCCGGCATGGCGGCCTTCTTTGTCTACTTCACGATAAAAGTGGTGAAGTCAACCCCGGTATTTCCATTGGCAGGGCAATAAGCGTAAACGATAGCCTCATAAACTCCCTTTTCCGTAGCCTTGTAAGTGGCTGCGAACTGGCTTGGTTTTCCAGCATATTTTAAGGGAATTTCATCTACTACCTTGCCGTTGCGCTTGATAATAGCCTTTACCTCGAAATTATTAGCGTCCCAAATTCCTCCAGGGATGATAGGGCACCCACACATCATGGCAACGTTAGCTCGCAGGGCTATCTCCTGAGGGGTACCTTTAAGTTTTACGTGAGCCGGGGGATCAAGCACATCTACCATCATGCCGGGAAGCTCTAACATAAAGGCATCTCCCTGGTCGATGTTTTTACCGGGGACAACCCACTGGGTAGCAGAAACCTTATTAGCCGCTTGAGGTTGTGCTAAAGGGCCATAGGCGGTTACTTCAATCTTAGTTGGTTCGTTAATATCAATCACCGCTTCAAACTTGGCTGATTTAGCATCCGAAATGGGGACGCCTCTTGGGTGAGGGGTCTTCATGATCAGTTTTGTATTACCGGTGGTGCCAACAGTTTTGCCTTGAGCCAGAATCTTTCCCGTACGGGCATCTCTAATAATAACGAGAACTCCTCCTAAACTTGAACCTATAAATTTGGCGTCTTTTGCTTTAACCCTAACGACGATTTTAGTTGGCTGTGCGTTAACAAAAGGAACAACCACAAAGAGAAACACCAACAAAAAAAATAGCCTGCGCATAAACAACCTCCTATTTCTAAAATTTTGATACCATTTTATTTATTTTTCTTTTCTAACTCAATGTCCATTGAGGAACTTTGCGGGCAGAAAAAGGTCACTACAAGCCAAAAAAAGCCCTACAAAGATTATTGGCAAAAGAGCTTCACTTTATTGAGAATAACTCTCTTTAGCTATATTTTGCACAAATTGAGTTAAAAAGCATTTTGTGAAAAAAAATTCTTGTTATTTAAAACTATTCTCTTTAAAACGATGTTTTTCGATAAAAAACGCTTGAAACTCATAAAAATGATTCATATCTTCTAAAAAAAGTAAGGGAGGGAAATTATGAATTGGAAAATCCAAAAAATCTTATTCCCTTTTGATGGCTCCGAAGAGGCAGCTATTGCTTTTGACCCGGCTATTTATTTGGCAAAAAAAGAAAATGCAGAAGTGATTTGTCTTTACGTAATACACTTACCAAGCCTATGGGCTGCACCTATCGACGTAGAGCGAGAAGATCTAATAGCAACCCTCAGAATAGATGCTGAAAAAGCCCTTGAAAAAGCTGTTAAAAAATTTGAAGAAGCTGGCATCAATATTAGCAAAGTTGTGCGCGAAGGTTCTCCTTCAACTGAGATTGCCAAATTGGCTGCTGAAAAAGATGTTGACCTTATCGTCATGGCTAGCCACGGAGCGCATAGCACCAAAAGCTACTTGGGAAGTGTTGCGCGCGGGGTTCTTGATCGCACTAATAAAACTGTACTGATCGTTAAGTCTCCTGAGTTGCCAGATCCCTTTGCTATACCTTAAAGCTTAGTTGCGGCAGTTTTCGCAAAAGCCCTCAAGATTGACTCGTTTATATAGAATTTTAAATCTGGAGCTGATCTCTTCCGGTACATGTAATTCATCATAAGGCTCGTGATAAAAATCGAAGATCTTGCCACATTTCAAACACCGAAAATGATGGTGGGGTTTAGTGTTGGGGTCAAATCTTTTGGGATCTCCGTGCCCTTCTATTATCCTTGCCAGGCCAAGTTCAGCAAACAAAAGAAGAGTTCTGTTAACCGTATCAAGCGAAATATTAGGGAATCTTTTTTTTATACGCTCATAGACAACAACTGCTGAAGGATGATCATCTGCTTTTAGCAATTCTTGATAAATTGCTATGCGCTGAGGAGTTACCTTGATACCGTTTTTCTGACATATTTTTTTAAATTCCTCTAAAAGCTTCTCCATGTACGTTACTCCAGTAAAAAGTCTTAATAATTTGTTATTAATAGGGGCATTTTTGAGTCAACATTCTTTCGGGATCCGTTCCTATTTTTCAGAACGAAAAATAAGAACGTATTCCTTAGAGCATTGTCAATTAAAAAATGCTTCCAGTAATAGATTTTCTTATATAAGAACTGCTACGACAAGTCAAGCAAAGGAAATAAAAGCGCCCTAATCAATGCCCCAAAGGTATTTTGATTCCCAATGTTTTGCAAAGACTTTTATCGATGATACTTTTTATTTAAAAATCATAGGTGTTTTACAAAGGTCTTCTAAATTAAAGGAGGAACGCTATGAAAGTAGTGGCCTTTAACGGAAGTGCCCGCAAAGACGGAAATACCGCCATCCTTTTAAAGATTGTTCTGGGTGTCCTTGAAGAAAACGGCATAGAAACAGAGCTTATCCAGCTTGCAGGCCTTAATCTTTCAGGCTGTGTTGCTTGCTACAAGTGCTTTAAAGAAAAAAACAGGCGCTGTGCCCAAAAAGATGACCCCATAAACGATTACATTGCCAAGATGGAAGAGGCCCACGGCATTCTCCTTGGCTCGCCGGTCTATTTTGCCGATCTAACTGCCAATATGAAGGCGTTGATTGAACGGTGTGGCATGGTGGCCCGCGCCAACGGGGATATGTTTCGGCGTAAGGTTGGTGCCTCGGTGGTGGCGGTAAGGCGAGGAGGCGCGGTTCACACCTTTGACTCCCTAAACCACTTTTTCCAGATCGGACAGATGATCGTGGTTGGCTCCTGTTACTGGAACTTAGGACGAGGAAAAAATATAGGCGAAGTGGAAAAAGACGAAGAAGGCATAAAAACCATGAAAATCCTTGGAGAAAATATGGCCTGGGTCCTTAAAAAGCTTTACGGGTAAATGGTCGGGAGGGAGTGTCCACCTAATTATAATTCAAAATGAACAAATCAAGGTGGGTGGACATTCCCGAATAAAACCAGCAAGGTTATCGTTTTCTATAAATTCCTCAATATGCGTGCGGGTTTTTGCGCATAGGGATTTTCCTTATAAGACTACCTCTTTATCCAAAGGATCTATCCTTTTAATCCATGGAACAGCGTCAAAATCTTTATCCGCAGAAAGGAGATATTTTAAATTCATTTTTTGCATAAAACCAACTATCAAAGCATCATTACCTATCAATCTGTAATCGTGCATTGTATCAGGCAATTTTTGCAAATCTTTAAAAGTGAAATCAAATATTGAGAATCTGAAATCCTCGCACATCTCAATAATTTTCCGACAATCTTTAGATAACTCTATTATCAGGGAAGGATTATTTTTAAGCTTTTTTAATGTATTTTTCTCAAAGCCGAAGCGTGCTCTTGCCAATAAAAGACACATTTTAAAAATAACTTCGTCGAGAATCCTTACAGTAATAAGAAGTTTGAGCTTTCTATCTACTGAGGCACGGAAAATTTCTTTAATTAAAGGACTTTGGCCAGTAAGGAAATAAATAAAAGCATTACTATCCACCAAAATCTTACGACCATAAAAGGATTTAATGTCAGATCTCATAATAAATCTCTTCGTCAAGAGCGATTTCATCCACCAAGTTCTTATCCTCTATTTTCCATAAACCATAATATTTATCCACAACCGATTCCTGCTGGCGCTTCTTCTCTTTATATATCTCAAGTGCTTTCTGTTTAATTTCTTTGTAAGTAGGTGTTCTATTCTCCTTTAGAAGTTCCAGAATAGCCTCGCGCAGTATAACCTTGATGTGCTTTGGAGCCTTGAGTTTCCTTGGTTTTCTGTCAGAAACGGATTTCCTTATTTTGAGAACCAGTATTCCTTCTTTGGCGAGTTCTTCTTTGACCTCGGCAATATAACTATCTTTGAAGGTTGCTGGAGATGAAATTTGCCGCATAGTCCTTTCCCTCTTATTCAGTCTTTTACAGGATAAGCCGATTCGTAAAGACTGTCAAATTTGAGACTGATTACTCCAGCACTACACGCACACCTTCCCTGAGGAGTTTCTCCAACTCTTCTTTGAGTACGTGTTTGTAAAGGAAAACCAGGGCGTTCAGGGCTTGACTTTGGGACAACTTTTCTTGACATCGAATAAGATGCATGGTAGGGGCCTGAATTAGAAGGTGGGTAATAAACCAATTTCTAAACTCATCATCGCCGCTTAAAATAAAATGTTAGCGCTACTGAAGGATAAAATACATGGGTTATAGAATAACGACTATTGAAAACTTACCTGTAATTCCTGGGATAGACTTATATGTTTTCGTTTTAGGAAATTATGAATGGCAAGGTGGATACAGAGAAATCATCGAAAAAAATTTTAGTAAATTAGCAAAAAATCTTGGACCCAAAGCGGCGATAGTGGCAGGACATGACGGAATCAATTTAACGAATGAATTAACAAGATGCTTACATAAGCGTTTGCCTGATTATAGAATGCTTGAATCGTTAGTTCGCAAAGCAGACCGTTCTGGTACATCTCTCTTGTTATTAGGAGCGCATCCAAATGAACTTACAGAAGAAGATCTTGTACTCTATGCTCCAATATCAGAAATTGATATGAAATTTAATGAATTGGAAATTTTCTTTGATGAATTATGTCGTTTTGCCATAGACAAAAATGAATCCTTCTTGAAGAGATTTGAAGAAAAAAACACTAAAATAGTAGATTGTTTAGAAGCAATAGAATTAAAACCCACTTTTTTTGGTATAGGAATTAACATCAATTTCTTTATTGAAAAAGTATTAAAGAGATACAATCGCTAACAATTGTGTTCAGTGGACTGGCATTCCGCTGGCGCTCATTCCAGCCACTGACCCAAGACGTTAGATGATGATCATTACAGATTTTTATTATTTTATTGACTATAAAGGAGAATGTAATCCTCCATCTCTTTCTGAAGTAGAAAAATTGGCTAAAAATGACATAGTGACAGTTTTATTATTAGATAATAATGTATGTCAAGATTTAGCATTATTCTATATTAACCGTGATAAGTTACCTCCCAAGCAAGCCAATAAAGTTGAAACTCTTATGCTATTAATAGATCATTCAAAAGTTGATGTTATTGTTTATCTTGGAATATTAGAATTAGCTACGGATCGTGCAACTTTGACTGTCAACAATGAAAAATTTCTGTCTTTTTCTAAAAAAATTTTGAATTTATTATCCTCTTATGAATATACAAAATTTAATAGAAACTTTACTATAGATTATATTATAGACGAGAAGGAAGCTCCTCAGAATGTATACCCTATAATAAATTTATTATTACTTTTTTATGTACATTTATTAAAAATTTATTGTATTTCTAGAGAAGGCTTGAACAAGGAAAAAGCTTTTGCTAATTTAGAAAAATATATTTATTGGGCAGAAAAATTAGGAATTCAGACCATTTACCCCATACAAGTAGCCCTTGCAATATTTGGTGGCGATACAAAAGCAAGGAAAGTTTTGAATATAAAAAAATATAAAGATCCTTTCCAAAGTATTTGGGGAGCAGCTTGGGATCTTTTCTACTTATTTATTGTCCAACAATATTCTATAATTTTTCCCTTAAATAAAATTTACCATAGAAGTATTTTTGTAACAAATGACGCGGCCTGTTTTGATATAGCATCCTGTTTTTCTTTTAGAGGTGCTATCAAAGAAAATGATCAAATTATAACTATCTTGGGAGAAATTTTAGTGGAATATCCTCATTTTAAAAATCAATATGAGAAAGTCAGAAAGCTATTTAACGATATAAAACATAAACAACTATTTAGGATTATCAAGAGAATGAGTGATTCATCAAATTTCAAATACATAAAGAGATTAAAAGAAGAAAAAGAAAGATTAGAAGTAGAAATAATGAAATATTTCTAATCACAAAACAAACTAAATCCAGAATATATTAATATGGGGATCTGGTTTTATTGTGCTGTAATTGCTAATAGTGAATATAGATTGAAACAATCATTACAAAATATAAATGAGACCTTTGCAAAATCCTTGATTATCAGGCTCTCTCATGCTATTTCTAAGTGAAAAACTAAAGGAGTCAATCAATGTTCAAGAAAAATAACGGACAGCTCACTATCGGCGAGCATCTCATGTACCAAAATCTTCCCGAAGACATCCTCTCTCGCATCAATAAGCTTATTGATTGGCATCCCTTAGAACAAATCCTTGCCGCCCTCCATCCGGCCATAGTCGGCCGCAAAGCCTATAATCCCGTCCTCATGCTCAAAATCCTCATCATCCAGCAAATCTACGGCCACTCCGACCCCGAAATGGAACTCATGCTCAAAGGCAACCTCTTCTATTGCCGCTTCCTCGGCCTCTCAGCCATAGACTCCATCCCCGACCATTCTACCATCTCTCGCTTCCGAAAGGACCTTAAATCCATGAATCTTTATCGCCGTTGTTTCGATGAACTTAAAAGCTCTCAAAAAATCAAAAAGTACGCCGAGCTATCTCGTACCAGGGGAGGTAGTAGAGCTCGGTCTTTTCGCGGGTTTCGGAGAAGGGCTGGCCGCGGTGGAGGATGAAAGCCCTCTTCGATGCGTAGCGTTTGAGGAAGCTCAGGAGGCTTTTTCCCGGGCTTTTGGCCACGCCGGCCTTTACCTCTACTGGAAGGGGCTTACGGTCTTGAATTACAAAATCCACCTCCGCCCCGGATTTGCTGCGCCAATAGTTCACCTCCAGGCCCTTTTTGAAGAGCTCCACGGCGATGGCGTTTTCTACCAAAGTACCTTGATCCGGCCTTTCGGAAAGGGGCCGGAAATCTCTGGCAAGATAGTTCCTCAGGCCTAGATCCCAAAAGTATACCTTGGGATTTTTTACGATCTCAACTCGACGGTTGGTGTAGAAGGGTTTCAAGAGCTTGATGATATAGGTCTCTTCCAGGATGGCTAGATGTTTCTTGAGGGATGGGACAGAAAGTTCGGCCAATGGGGACAGCTCCTGGTAGCGAACAAGGTTTCCGATCTGCAGGGCCAGGGCCTTGATGAGTTTTTGAAGATGGCTCTCCGTGGCCAGGCGGAAGAACCCTCGTATGTCCTTCAAAAGGTAAGTTCTAAGAATATTTTTGAGGACTTCCTGTCTTTCCTTGTGGTCTTTAGCTAGTACCACGCGGGGATAACCACCGTAGAGGCAATATTCCTCAAAGATTTGAAGGAACCTTTCGTGCAAAGAAGGGGGTAGAGGAGCGCCCTCTGAGAAGAGTTCAAAGAGTTTGGGATCTTTGGCCCACAGGATCTCCCCGAAAGAGAAGGGATAAAGCTCGAAGATGAAGATCCTCCCCACCAAGAAGGAAACCGTTTTTAAACTGATTTCAAGACTTGACGAACCGGAGATGAAAAATTTGGCTTCATAGTGATCGTAAAGGAACTTGAGTTTCTGGCCACCGTCTTGGCTGTATTGAAATTCGTCAATGAAGATAAAACGTTTGCCCTCGATATAGAGCCTAGCAAAAGCCTTGACGTCTTCCTCAAAGAGGGCCAGTACTTCGGGATCTTCAAAATCTAGAAATATTTTGGGCCCGGGAACCCTTTCGTAAAGACGTTTTAGAAGGGTAGTTTTGCCCACCTGGCGGGCGCCGAGGACGGCGATGATCTCCGGGGCCTCCAGATACCGGGTAATCTTCTCTTCCAAAAAACGTGGAACATAAATTTTAACCCTACTGTTTTGAAGCATAGTTTCATTTTAACAGGGTTATTTTAGAAGCGAAACCATCCATACAAATTTGAGACCTTTGCAAAACACCTTTTCTTAAGGCCCGTTCAAGCAACCGTTCCTATTTTTCGTTTCGAAAAAATGGGAACGGATCCCTTGCAGTGGTGGTTGCAATACTGATCTAGGCAATTTCGCAAAGCTCTCAGATAGAAAAAGATATTCCCTTGGCTCCTACATTATTCAAAGGTCTCCAGAAGTATAATCCCTTCCCTTTTTCCAGATCGGACAAAATGATCGTGGTCCTGCTACTGGAATCTAGGACGTGGGAAAGACATTGGTGAAGTGAAAAAAGACGAAGAAGGCCTTAAAACACATCCGCATGGAAGAATACCGAAAGAATTAATCTGACTGAAACCAGTACCACGGGATACATGGTGTGAAAAAAAGGAGATGTCTTCAATTTCAGGGTAGTGAGATAAGATGGTCGGGACGGCAGGATTTGAACCTGCGACCCCTGAGTCCCGAACCCAGTGCTCTACCAGGCTGAGCCACGTCCCGAACCACCACTAATAATAAATTGCTCACAAAGGGTGTCAACCTCGGCGACGGTGAAGACGCATGAGGGCGTGAAGGACGGTCTGTTGTTGAATGCGCTTGTAATCTACCTTGGGGACACGCCCGTCTTCTAGTTCTTCTAAACGTTTGGCTTTGCTCTTTTTGCTACCAAAAACTTCTATCTTTTCTACAATCTTTTGGTAGTAGTATTGGTCTTTTTCAAGCTTTATAGGCCGGCTGCGAAACTGATTAAGCTTCATTATCAAGTAATTCAACTTGCGAATCTGCTTTAGTTTGTGTTCTTCATCTTCCAGGTGTTCGATAAGGTCTTCAACGGTCCGGATCTCTTTTAAAAGTTCTACCTCTGGTGGCAGAAACCCGGCATTTTTAAGCACCTTGTACGCCAACCGGAGCTCTTGCGGAATATGGCTTAAATCTTCAAGCTCAAGAGGCTTTCCCTTACCGGGGAGATTTTCAAACTCCCCTCGCTTGATAGCGTCCTGGATACGCTGTTCAGCAAGCCTTTGGAAAACCAAAAGGGACATTACGACCCCTTGTCAGACAAATTCTCCGAAAACCTGGCTAACTTAACCTGAATAAAATCTACCACTTCAGGCGCAGGCTTAAGACCGAGTAATTTTTCGTAGTACTTAAGTGCTTCTTTCTTTTTGTTGGCAAGTTCAGCGGCTCGGGCCAAATCCCAATAAGCAACTTTTTCGAGACCAATATGAGCCTTAGCTGCTTCCTGGTAAAACTTTTCCGCTTCGTTAAATTTTCGCTGTTCTTCCTTTAGGTAACCTACACCCAAGCTAGAGAATTCTTTAAGAGGGATTTTGGCCTTTTGATTGATCTTTTCAAGTTCCTTTAAAGCGAGGTCTATTTTGCCTTTCGCAAGGTACTCGTCAAAAAGATCCATTCGGGCTTCAAGGGCTGCTGGTGTCCCTGAGTATTTTTTGACAACATCATTTAAAATCCTCGTGCGTGTTTGTTCATCTTTAGTCATCAAGGCCTGAGCATAAAGAAGCGCGGCGTCATCTGCCTTTTTCTTGCGGTAATAATCAAAACCAGACCAGGCCGCTACCACTAAAACGATAGCAATAGCCGCAGCAATGATTTCTTTTAAATGGGAACGTGCCGCTTCAACCCATCTTTCATGAAGCACTAAAAGTTCCGGCTCTGAAGCTGTTTCGGTCTTTTTTTTCTCTTCAGCCATTATCCCTTTCCTCCGAAATAATCATCCCAGCGGAAAATTAAGGGTTCAACACCTTCTTTTAAAACGCCATGATCAAGGATGTCACCAATGAAAAGCACATGGTCCCCTGCCTCACAGGTTGATACTACCTGGCATTCAAAATAAGCAATAGCATCTTTTAGCACCGGTGAACCTTTAAGGGCCGTGGTATAGTCGATGCCTTCGAATTTGTTTACCTCGCGTCCGCTTTTAAAACCAAAGTGCTTAGCAAGCTCTACCTGGCCTTCGCCCAGGACATTGATGCAAAAGATGCCTGAATTCTGAATAAGGTCGTAGGTGTAGCGCTGAGGGGCTATGGCCACTGAAAGAAGCCTTGGTTTAAAGGAAACCTGGCTGACCCAGGCCGCGGTCATCCCGTTAATCTTTTCACCGTCCCTTACCGTAATTACAAAAACACCTTGGGGAACATATTTCGTGATAAGTTGTTGTAATCCCATGCCTCCCTCCTTTAGGTCGTATGCTTAAATCATAAAGAAAAATCAGGGATAAGAAAAGCCTTAAAGTTCCTTTGGCGGAAGGCCAGAAAGGGCCTCTGCCAGAGAAGCGGCTTTTTCAGGGGGCATGGCCGCAAGAATGCGGGCTACTTGTTCGGTTTTAAGGGCCGAAAGGATCTTGATAGCCATGTTGGGTTCCATGGCCTCAAGGAGTTTAGCAGCCTTTGAAGGTTTCATGTTCCCATAGGCCCCTACCAAAAGCTTAAAACGCTTGGTTTTGATAACACGAAGTTCATTTAGTTTTTTGTCAATTTCTTCTTCAAGGCTTTCAAGGGCGGCAATACGCCTTAAAACCTGCTCTTCTAATAACTTCAAATCAGCTTGCTTTTTGGAAAGAGATTCTTTTTCCCGGGCGATTTGTTCTTTTTCAAGGCGTAAGGCCTCATAAAGGGCCTCTGGGCAGGAAAAAGGAGAGCCTTGCTCGCTTTTTTGGGCCTCAGCATAGGCCTTTGACACAGGAGACGGAAGAGCAATCTTTCCCTGTTTAATGAGAAAAAAATAACATCCGGTGACTCCTAGCTTGAGCAAAGCCAATATCAAAAGAAAAGGCATCAGTTTAAGCGTTTTCATCTCCCCTACCCCTCATAATGATGATGTCTTCTACGGTTTTGGTTTCTTCTGCTAAAAGCTCCCTCAAAAAGGCCTTCTGAGCCCTTTCCCAAAGACGCTCTGCAATCTGGCGGTGCTGGTGGGCCTTGATGGTCTCTCGCCGTAAGTTCTCTAGCTCTTTTCGTTTTCGTTCTAGGATTTTTTCTACTTCTTCTTTTTCAGCAAGGAGCTTTTCTACATGTTGATAAACAGCCTTTATCTCCTCACCTGAGAGAACCTTTCCTGAAATTTCATCAAAAATCTTCTTAGGCCTTGCACTTACCTCTTTGAGCATGTTTTCAAGGTCTAAAAGCGCCTGCTGAGCCTGCTGAAACCTTTGCTCTGCCTGTTGTTCTTTTAATTCCCGCACCCAAAGAAGAGTTTTCAGCGCTTTGCTTGGCCTTTTCATTGTGTGACCTCAAGAAGCTTTTTAACGCTTTCTTCAAAAGTTGCTTTTTCATTTACGTCCTGGCGTAAAAAAGCATTTATGCGGTCAATTTTGGCAAGGGCCTTATCAATTTGGGGATTACTTCCTTTAACATAGGCCCCAATGTTAACTAGGTCTTCAGCTCGGCGATAAATGGCAAGGGTGTTAATGAGCTCTTTAGCGGCATTTATTTGCTGAGGAGAAACCACATCGCGCATCACCCGGCTCACACTTTGAAGCACATCAATGGCCGGATAATGCCCCTGATGAGCAAGCTCACGGGTAAGAACAATATGCCCGTCAACAATAGAGCGCACCGCGTCAGCCACAGGTTCGTTAAAATCATCCCCTTCAACCAGCACGGTAAAAAAGCCAGTGATGCTTCCGCCGCCCACCTTAGGCCCAGGGCGCTCAAGAAGCCTTGGCAAGGCCGCAAAAACAGAAGGGGTATAACCCCTTGCCGTAGGTGGCTCCCCTACAGCAAGACCAACCTCACGCCCTGCCATGCAAAAACGCGTAAGGGAATCCATCATAAGAAGAACGTCTTTGCCAAGATCGCGGAAATACTCAGCAATAGCCATGGCCAGATAAGCCCCGCGCATACGTAGGGGTGGGGGTTGATCAGAGGTAGCCACTACCACCACCGAGCGCCTTAGGCCTTCTTCCCCCAGGTCCCTTTCCAGAAAC
This sequence comes from Thermodesulfatator atlanticus DSM 21156, assembly GCF_000421585.1. Classification (NCBI taxonomy): domain Bacteria; kingdom Pseudomonadati; phylum Thermodesulfobacteriota; class Thermodesulfobacteria; order Thermodesulfobacteriales; family Thermodesulfatatoraceae; genus Thermodesulfatator; species Thermodesulfatator atlanticus. The sequence goes on along the minus strand of NZ_ATXH01000001.1, from coordinate 1,495 downwards.
TCGCGCACTTCACGTCCGCGCTCGCCAATGAGCGCAATAACGTTTACATCGGCTTTGGTGTGCCGCGCCATCATACCAAGAAGTGTTGATTTCCCCACACCTGAGCCAGCCATGATGGCCACTCTCTGCCCTTTGCCTACAGTAAGAAGGGCGTTAATAGCCCTTATTCCCACGTCAAGAGGTTCTTTAATGCGTTCCCGCTCAAAGGGCTTTAAAGGCTCAGCATAAAGGGGATAAAGTTTTTCCAGGCGCGGAAGCACTTTGCCGTCAAGGGGTTCTCCCAAGGCATCTACCACCCGGCCAAGAAGGGCTTCCCCTACCCTTACCCCGCTTTGCGGTCTCACAAAAACTTTGCTTCCAGGTTCAATGCCACGAGGGTCTCCAAAGGGGATCAGAAGTACCCTTTCATCCTTAAAACCTGCCACTTCGGCAAGGATATTTGGCCCGCCATTTACTTCTATCTCACATAGCCCGCCTACACTCACGTTTGGGCCCTGCGCTTCCACCACTAGCCCCACTACCCTTTTTACCTGGCCACAGACAGTGACCGGCTCGATATCTTTAACAAGGGAGATATAGGCTTCTAGGTTAGGAACCTTCACGATCCAACCTCGCAAAAATTTTTCGAAAACGACGTTCAAGCGTGGCATCTACCAGGCCAAAATCGGTTTCAAGGAGGCAACCTCCGCGTTGTAAGTTGGCATCCGGCACAATCTCAAAGTCTTTAAGCTTGCTTATTTCTCCCCTTAACTCGTTCAAAATATCGTCTAAAAACTCCATGTCGTCTGGGTGAAGATGAATCTTCACGCGGGTTTGTTCAACCACGTGCAAAAGCGCCTCACGCAAAGAAGCTTTGACTACTTCGGCATTAAGAGCCACTTCACGTTGAACAATCTGGGAAACAATAGTCTTAACCAGCAAAATGAGCTGGGGTTCAAGAGAAAGAACATGCTCTTCGATAGTTTTTTCAAGATTTTTAAGCAGTGCCGAAACCCTTGTCGTGAGGGTTTCATATTGTTTTTTGGCAAGGGCCTCACCGTCTTTTTGCCCCTGGGCAAAGCCTTTTTCATAGGCCTCTTGCTCAATAAGGGCAATGCGCTGGGATACTTCCGGATGAGCACGCAAATCTTCAATGCTTAATTGGGAAATATCAAAGCTTTCAGCCTCGCTCTCTGTTTCTTCAGGGAGATTTTTATTTTCTTCTTCAGTTATGATCTCTTCAGAAGATACGTTATTTTCAATGGTTGAAACATTTTCTTGATCTATCTGTTCATGTTTTTTTTGTTGTTCAGCTCTTTTTCTTTCGATTTCTTGCCAGGCTTCCTCGGGCAAAAGTTCGCAAAAGGCACTGAAATTTTCTTCTTTTTCTTCAGGGAGAAAGAAATTAAAAACCTTGGTTTTTCCGCCTTTGATTATCTTAGACAAATTCATCCTCCCCTACGGCCAGCACAATTTTTCCTTCTTGTTCAAGGCGTTTGGCCACTTTGATAATGTT